>NZ_JACJOY010000010.1:0-137666 GCF_014695815.1 Trichocoleus sp. FACHB-6 | reverse complement strand
AAGGATTTCCCACTCTTCGTCTGTTAGGCTGCTAGAGTACGGCATGACTGCTGGATACGGCTTTTGCGGTAACTGTACTTCAAGATAGTAAAAGATGTCAAATGGGTTCTATACACCCACTTGTCACAGTACTGGACAAGTGGGTGTGTTCAGTAAAATAGACCAACTGCTGCTCTAGCGAGTCCCATAGTAAATTCCCCTGCCTCCCGTACCAATGAAGACTAGCCCAAACTCCTGTTTGCTTGCCTCCATTACTTGGGGATTTTTGCCGATGGGCCGTGAGCGATCGCCAATTTCTGTCCAGGTTTTTCCTTGGTCTAGAGAACGGAAAATTCCCTGACCCATATTCCTAATTTCACCGTACAAATACAGAGCTGGAATCGTGCTTCCCGGCTGCGGCTTCCCGAAAGCAAACAGATAAGCTCTCTTAACTCCTGTAATTGGCACAAATGTCTTGCCACCGTCCGTCGAGCGGTGAAGCCCATCGCTGTTAAGGTTGATCCAAACCTCACCTTCGACTCCCGGAACCGGTTTCACCGAATACCATTTCTTCTTCGGAAGTGATGAATTTACAACTTGAAAATCTGCCCCCCCGTCAGTGCTGCGATAGAATTTCCCATCAGCATAGTAATAAAACGTTTTACCATTAACTGTGTCTGCTGCTAGCGGCAAACGCCACTCCCACGGCCCCTGGATACCGTCCGGTAATCCTTTAACTTTTGTCCAAGAAGCACCGCCATCCCCAGTACGTCGAGCCGTAGCGCCACTAACAATTACCACAAACAGATTTGGATTCGTCGCCGACATGGCTACTCGGATCAGCCTCTTGTCTTTGGGAAATGAAGCAAACGGCTTCCAAGTTAAACCGCCATCTGTTGAAGTTGCACCCGTATAATTATTGTTCCAGCGAGTCCCGCCCACGCGCACCATTTTTAAGGGATCGCTTTCACTGTAAGCAATGCTGTAAGTGTCTTGAAATGAAACACTTTTATCTCCTCCACCCAACGTTTGGGATGGATAAGCATTCAATCCATTATTATGGTAGAAACCGTCCACATCGGCTACACCGCTCAACAGCAAAGCTCCCTTGGGAGGCGCAACCAGAGTAAAGATGACTAATTCTTCATGTCCTTTCTGATAATTAGTCCAGACAGAAGGCTGTTGGCTAATGTTATCTGTCCGCCATATCCCGTACCAATCAGTTAACCAAACTCTTCCTGCAACTTTTGGATCGAATTCAATAGCAGACACTGATGGATTTGAGAGCATATAATCTGACCACCAAGCAACAGTGTTGTTCATGGAGCGTTTCTGCTCTGTCCATGTGGCTCCGCCATCTATTGAGCGATATATCTTAGTATTTTTGTTTTGCTGCTTCGTAGCAACGATGATTTCCTTGGAATTAGTAGGATTGACGCTCACACCATTAAAGTTATCCTTCTCATTTTTAGGGGTGATGTTTTGCCAAACCCCGTTTGCATACTTTTTAACTCCGGGATTTCCATTGATTGTCACATATAGGGTGCGATCGCTACTCAAAGCCAACCGCATCGCCTTCTCTGGACTTCCCTCTATTTTGTTCCAGGTAATTCCTGTGTCGGTAGACTTGTATATTCCATCTTCATAAGCATTGGCATAGACTAAGCCAGACTGGTTTTTGTCAAATAAAATGGCAACGATGCCAATATCTTTTTTCGGATTTCCGCCAAAAGAAGTAACTTTAGCCCATGTCTCTCCAGCATCCAGCGACTTCCAGAGTCCATCCCGCCGCGAACCGAAAAAAATTACCTTGGAATTAAACGGATTTACAGCCAGTCTCTCGCCTACGTCTCGTCTACTTTCATTGCCAGCCATTGGCAAATCCAGCTTTAGCTTCTTCCAGGTTGCACCCCGATCGGTAGACTTAAATATTGTTCCTGGACCATTCACAAAATGATCGCCTGCTGCGATGTAAACAATATTAGGGTTATTCGGATCGAGTGCTAGCGCTTCTCCTCCGTAATAGCGGCTTTGTTCGCGCGTAAAGTGATCGGTTAGAGGAATCCAACTTTGATTGACCGAATTCCAACGATAGAAACCGCCTACATCGGTTTTGATGTAAACGAGGTCTTTTTGCAACGGATGCAGGTAAATACCTGTAACATAGCCACCTCCCCCCAAGGCTACATGAGCCTTCCCCAGAGATACATTTTTCTGGTAATTTCGAGAAGTAACTACCTCTGCCTGTCCCGATGCGCTGTTGCCAATACTTTTTGCATTCCACAGTTGCTGAAGTGATACTGTAGCAAATAGGGCAATGACGGCGATCCGGGCTGCTTGACCAATAAGACGGCTTTGATAAGTACCGGACTTGGTAATGATTTTGAAGGCTATATTGGCTAATAAAATTCCTACTGCGAAAACCAATAAGCTTACTAAAATCGGTTGAGCTAACCCCTGAAAGGATTTGTCCCAAAGGAACATCGCCATCCCAACATTAACATGAGCTAAAGTCGGGGCTAACCAACGAGCGGCACCCGAAAAAATCATCATTCCTCTTACCCCAATGTCAACTATAATTCCAATTACGGAATTATAGTTGACATACTTATTTCCAGGGATAAGTCTTAATTAATTTGTAAGCTCAATTCTTTCTCCTGTTGTAATACTCTAGCATCTAGCATATCCAGAATTTTGCTATCTTGGGTGATATCAAACTTTCTGGCAAAGTGAGCATTGCTTTTAATTATTGCTGGGTAATCCTGACTTGTGAGTAGCCGAGGATGACCGTGCCGAGTGCCAGTCCAATCGATATAACGTTTATGGTCATTACACAAATTGAATAACCCACTATTTACTAAAACAGTTTGGATAAAAGACTCATCAGGAATACAAGTTCTTTCGTAGTAATTGATTAAGTCCGGGTTTTTATGACAAAAGTCATGTAAATATTCAACACATTTTCTAGAAAGAGTCTTGAAGTAAGATCCTGCATAACAGGCAAACTTTTCGTTAAATGGCGATGAAGCGGTACGAACTCCTACCATCATTCCATAAGAAGAGTTAAGCCGAACCAGGGGCTGAACATTATTGATAACCGTGCGGGGAATCTTGACTAAAGCCCGTTGCCAAAGCGATAGGTATCCACCTGAACGCCAATACTGGTACAGATAGCGATCACTACCTTCCCGACTACCCCAAGGATTTTGCTCGGACTCTGAAAGTACGTCAAAATACTCTAAAAAACCATCATATTTAGTGTCGGCAAGGAATTTCTCAATTTGGGGAAGTGGTTGAATAGGATAGTCTTGACCAGTAATGTTGAAGAGCCAATCAAATTTAATGTTATTGCTTAAAATCCACTCAACGGCATTCAGGTAGCCTTGAATTATGGAAAAATCTCCTCTCCCCCCGAAACCTCTAATTATATGAACATCTTGGAAGTTTCCTAGGGTTTTTGTATCTAAACTACAGCCTTTGAAATCATGGCTAATCAATATTTGAGAGCTAGGGCTTGATTTTTTAATGGTTTGGATGAGTCGGTAAATCTGATCTGGATTCTTATGAGTCTGGATAAGATACAGAACTTTCATGATTTTAGTCTCCAGTAAATGAATTGGTCTAACGTGAAAACATCGCTTATACGAACCGAAAACCCTCTGATGTATATCCCTTTGGCTGGACAAAAATAAAAGTGGATAAGCACAAAAAGGTAAACACCTTTTGCAAAAGCGATGAAACGCCGTCTAGTCTATACGATTACACCCAAACTTCCGACAATCACTGTAAAACTCGCCTCCTGTGCCTGACAAATTTAAGTTAAAATATTAACAGGCTGGAATGAGCTTCAATAAGGTTGGCGTGTTAGTTCTGTGCGGTTTTTAGTAACCACAGTCCTATTTTGACTTGTAAAATGGTCATTCAAAATTCAAGCTAACACCTGATTGGCAAGAGAATTCGCACCCAAAATAGAGTTATAACAGGTGCGTTTTCTATAAATTAAGCAATCAGCGTTAGCAATGGCAGCGCAATGAATGTCAGCCTGCGAAAAAAAATGGTTGGCAGTAAGCGTTTTTGCCTTGAGCGGCTAGTCAAACACAAGTTCCCTGTTTGTCCCACCTTGATGGAAACCCAATTAACTAGGGGTAGTATCTCCAACTTCAGACATTACGTTGAAGCCCTCCCTTGACCCAAACAAATAGGCTGTTCCCCGGTTTCTATGACGGCTTTGATCAACCCAGCTTTTTTTATTTACAGCTACGGTCATAATACAGCTCCCAATCTAAAACACCGATGACCAGACTGAAACGACTATTGCAACCTTTTATTGCAAGACTTTAACAATACTCAACATCCATACATCTTGTTACATGAAAATCTAGCAGGCTTCCTCCTTAAGAGGGACATTCGATGTCAAGGTTATTTTTACTAAAGTTAAAATCAACTCATACCCCAAGAGCAAAATAATCGCAACAAGCAGCAATAATGCACAAATTCGAATGGATGGTAAAACCTATCCCACCAAGATGTGCAATTTTCCGAAAGGCTCCTACCCCTTAGTTGCCCGGTTTCCGGGGGAAGTTCAGGAAAATTTTTGATTTATAGGGGTTGGGTAAGCAAGAGTAAGTTCAACGAGGTAAGATACCCCTTTCCTCAAGACGGAGTTCAATCGATAAAGTTCCACATTGCGTTATCCAAATTTTTTTTCAAGGCGCTAGCCTTGAAAAATGCGGCTAGCCAGAAAGCCGCAGTCATTTTGGAAGCAAAAGCCTCAATTTCGTAGTAAAAAGGGTAGGGTAGCAGCCAGAGCATAGCTGTCACTATGGCGATGCTATAAAATTCCAGGCCGAAGACTTAAGAAATTCATCCCGGCTGAGTGGGGCTAAACCCTCTAAGCAACTTCTAAGCTTAAAAATTTGCAGGCCGCACTCATTTACAAGCAAATCATAAATTCTGCCATCATGCCATTTGCCATCCTGCCATTCTTGAGCATCGATTAAACCACTCTCGAAAACTATGTAAGGTTTATGAGTCTTTAATGTTTGGATAGCGCCTCTGAAAACCTGCAACTCTACGCCTTCCGCATCTACCTTTATAAAATGAATCTTTAAGTCGGGTTTCAATATATTATCAAGTCTTTGAGTTTTAACTGTAATAGTCTCTGTGAGCGTATTAGGCATATGGTGGCTTTCCCAGCATGATTTATCTAAGTTACTTAGGGCAGGGGAATTGACTACATACCAAAAAGTTGTTTCTGCCTCTGAATCACTCAAAGCTATTTGCCTGGCATCAATATTCGGAAACCTTTTTTAAAGTCTATTAGCTAACCTTGGTATTGGCTCGAAAGCATAGTGATACCCTAAAGGTGAAAATTGTAAAATTTTAATTAAAAAATCTCCCGTGTTACAACCCACATCGATAGAGTTTGAGTGGTTCGTCAAAACACGAGACATAAATTGAGTAGTGAAAGCAGTGTCTTGTCTATTAATAACCTCGCAGCGATGTGGAAGCTTTGCAATATTCAAAACTGACCTAGCAAAAGCATCATTAAATGTACCCTTAATCAACTCTTTCAAGAAATTTGTTACTTCTAGAACATTTTTCATTTCTTGCTCCAGTTACTTAAACAGCAAAAATTTTCTTCTATTCGTTTGGATGATGTTTAATGCAAGGGAAAACAATAGCTCATTATTGATTATATGGATTGCCCTGAGTGCTCTTGAAGAATACGACGTTTCTGGGTAGCCGCTGTCATTTTAGCAGCAACAGCCTCAATTTGGGCGTACAAAGGCTGGGGTAGCAGCCAAAGCATATAAGCAGCAGCTAAAGTCATTAACGTACGACGCGGCTGCTCAAGCACGAGCCGCCAGTGAGCAGCTAAAGCTTGGTGCATCAGTTGCACAGCCATTGATCCGGCTTTTAGACGTACCGCACTCCTAGCTAAATATCGCAGCTGGTAAGCTTTAGTTGGGTTTTCCCACTGGGCGATTAATTCTGGAGCATAGGAACGGGTTTTTTCAATCACCTTTTGCAAAGCCTCGAATTGGTTAAGCAGGCTTGCTGAAAGTCCTCCAGAATTTACCCGGTATAACGTCAACGCTTCCGAGATTCCCTCAATTTTCCAGTTAGTTTGTAAAACAATGCGAAGCCAACATTCTATGTCTTCTGCCTGACGAAAGTGGTCATCAAAATAAAAATTTTCAACAGTGCCGTAAAGATTATCTTGAAATTTAATTGCTTCCAACACTTCTTTACGAATCACTGCCGCTGAACCATTTCCTACTGGATTGTCGCGTAGTAAATCAGGTGAAGTAATTTCCTTAAGTTTTGGCATTAAATAGGTACCCAAGGAGTTTCCCGCTTCGTCGATAAAAGCAGAACGGCTAAAGCTAATTCCCACGGATGAGGAACTTTCCAGATGTTCAACATGTTTTTCTAACTTTTCTGGTAGCCACAAGTCGTCTCCATCTAAAAGAGCTATATAGTCTCCTTGAGCGTGGCGAATCCCGGTGTTTCTAGCTCCTGCTAGTCCCCGGTTTTTCTGGCTGACAATTTTAATTCTAGAGTCTGTAAATTGCTGACAAATTTCTACGCTTCTATCTGGTGAATCGTCATTAACAACAATAATCTCAAAGTTTTGGTAAGTTTGAGCAAGAACTGATTCAATGGCAGCTGCTATGTATTTCTCGACTTTGTATGTTGGAATAATTACAGAAAACTTTTTCATTTTGAGCACGTACCTTGTACAGTAGTTTGCATGATTCTTTCATCGAGCCTATCTAAAATCCTACTGTCTCGATCTATCTCAAACTTTCTTGCAAAGTAAATATCGTCTCTAATTAACTTTGGATAATAGTCAACGGTAAGAATAGCGGGATGTCCGTGGCGGCTGTTTGTCCAATCAATGTAGCGCATATTGCGTGGGTAGAAGTTGAATAAGCCACTATTGATTAAGATAGTTTGAATGAAGGATTCATCAGGAAGGCGGGTTTTTTTGTAGTAGTCGATCAATTCAGGATGTTGCTGACAAAATTCATGAATATATTGAACGCAATTTCTAGAAATAGTTTTGAAGTAAGAGCCACCGTAACATAAAAAATTTTCATTAAATGGAGTGGAAAGGGAGCGCATTCCCACAATCAATCCATAAGAAAAATCAATCCGGAACCAAGGCTGAATATTATTGATAAACAGCCGAAGAGGCTTGAGTAAACCTCGTTGCCATTTGGCTATTTCTATGCCTGACCACCAATATTGATAGAAGTAGCGATCGCGTCCATCCTTCGCCCCCCACGTACATTTTTCTGAAAGGACGTTAAAATAATCAAAAAAGCCATCATACGTAGTTTCTGCCAGGAATTTCTCAATTTCAGGAAGCGGTTGAGTAGGATAATCTTGACCTGTGATATTAATTAGCCAGTCAAATTCAATTTTGTTGTTCAACAGCCAATCAATTGCTTCTAAATAAGCTTGAACTAAGGCAAAGTTACCTCTTCCCCCTATAGCACTCACAACTTTAACGTCAGGCAAATTTTCTAAAAGTTCTACATTTAAATTACAAGCAGCAAAATTATGGCTCACCAGTACGAAAGAGTTAGGACTCGACTTTTTAATAATCTGAACTAGCCTATAGATTTGCTCTGGATTCTTGTAGGTTTGGATAAGGTAGGCAATCTTCATAATGGTCAACACATCCTGATATTGATAAAGCGTTTGTAGAAAAGTTGATTTGTGTTTGTTTAGGCTACTTGTCGGGATTTATCTTGAAGAATGCGCCGTTTTTGGGAAGCTCCTGTCATCTTTAAAGCAACGTTTTCCATCTGGCGGTAGAGTGGTTGTGGCAGCAACCAGAGGGAATAAACAGCCCCCAACGTTAAAAGTGTCCGGCGTGGCTCCTCAAGAATAATGCGCCAGTGGATAGATAAAGCTCGATGAGCCATTTCCACAGCAGTTGGAGCGGCTTTTAAACGTACTGCCCATCGGGCTAGCTTCCGCAACTCATAAGCTTTGGCACGGTTTCCATGCTGAGTAATTAAATCTGGAGCATAGGAGCGGGTTTTTTCTAGCACCTTTTCTAAGTCTTCTAATTGCTTCAGAAAGTTTGTTGAAGCCCCTCTAGAATTAACTCGGTACATCGTTAAAGCTTCAGGAATTCCTTCTGCTTGCAAATTCGTTTTCAAGGCAATACGAAGCCAGCATTCGACATCTTCAAAATGTCGTAATTCTTCATCAAAATAACAACCTTTTTTATTACAATCTTGAAATTTAATTGCCTCAAAAACTTTTCTGCGAATCACTGGAACCGAACCATTTCCGATTGGGTTGCGACAGAGTATTAGGGGTGGCGTAATTTCTTTAAGCTTAGGCATTTGATATATACCTAATGGATGGCCCGCTTCATCAATGAAAGCAGATCGACTAAAACTTAGTCCAACATTAGGCGAGTTTTCTAGATGTTTAATATGTTTCTCTAGCTTTTCTGGCAACCACAGATCGTCCCCATCTAAAAAAGCCAGATATTCTCCCTGCGCGTGGCGAATTCCTGTATTACGAGCCGCACATACTCCCTGATTTGGTTGGCGAACAATTTTAATTCTGGAGTCTGTAAATTTCTGACAAATTTCTACACTCCGGTCAGGAGAACCATCATCAATAATCAGTAGTTCAAAATCTTTATACGTTTGATCAAGAACAGATTGCACTGTAGCAGCTATATATTTTTCGACTCCGTAAACCGGAATAATGACAGAAACTTTTTTCGTTTTCATCTTGAGAACCGATTTGACTTAATGTTTGCTACTATAGTCAGCGCTTGCTCAGGTTGCTAAATATTTAAAGCGCTTGCTCAGGTTGCTAAATATTTAATTTGTAGGGAGTGCTTTGTTTTTGGTTGCAAGCAAGTTTTGCGGGATTTTGGATGATGCGGTTAACCTCTATATTTTTATAGCAGAGGGGCAAAGAAAATACCCTTGAACTCACCTCTGCTACAAACACTACCTCTGCTCCGGGCTATCGAGTTTGCTGGTTGTTGAGTTTCGATAAGTGAGCTTTGCCCTATCAACGCCGTTAGGATGCTCCCACTGGAGTTTTTTCTGGCTCTTTTGGGGTTTGAGCTTCTTTTTTAACCTGAGATAGACGGCGAGCCTGACTAGTGGTGAGATAACGGTTTAGCGCCTTATCCATAGGCACCAAGATTTTCTCAAGTCGGGTTTTTTTCTGGCCAAAAATGACCAGGCGGTTGCCAAGCTCGCCAATACGGGCAGCTAGAGGTCTGGTAATGGTCATGTGTCGCCGCCATCCTACCCGCCGATAGCGATTTGTGAAATATTGATCCTCTTCTACGTTCCACTTGTCGCGCAAGCGGTGCAAGCTAGCAAGTTCCCAAGCATCACTCCAACGAAGCATATAAAAGGTCATATCTGACAACTCTAGTGGCGGACCGGGAACATAAGTCACTAGGGAGTCTGGCTCAAAGTACACAGTACCCCCAGCCTGAATTACCGTCATACAAAAATCCAGGTGTTCCTTGGTATTCATCATGCCTTCATCAAGCTGACCACCAATTCGCTCAAATATTTCGGTGCGAACGAACATACAGTGAAATTCTGCAAGCTCAGTTTGTTCCCGCTTGAGCTGGTCGCGTACCTGCTCGACTTTTTTACCTTGTTTGTACATTTTCTCGCGCATCCGCCGTCGAACCGCACCGCCTTTGATTTCCTCTCGGACGTGGACTTGTCCGCCTGCACAGTGAATGTGTTCGTGTGCGGGAGTACCTTCACAAGTAAGAGGCGTGACTACCGAGGCTTCCGTTTCTTCAGCACACTCAAACATACGCTCTAGCCAGCCCGGGGTAACTAGCACGTCGTTATCAATGAAGACAAGATACTTGGTTTTGACCTGACGCAGACCGATATTTCTGCCTTGATTTGGAGACAGGTAGTAATCAGTCCGAATGATTTCAAAGTTTCTCTTATGCGCCTCTTCTTCTAAATACCGCTTGATATGAGACGGTGAATTTCCATCTACGTAGACTAACTTGAAGGGCATTTGTGTATGTTCGTAGATGCTCTCCAACGACTCGCGGGTGAAGCTGAAACGCTCGCGGGGTACAACAACAATCGTAATTTGTGGTTCTATCATCAGAAACTCCTTGTTAACTAATCAACTGTTTTTTGGATATTTTATCTTCATCAAGTTCGCCGTTTACTGGAAAAAACCTTTATCGGGATTGGTTGTCGGTAGTTGGTTTGTCTCAAGTTTGAATTTTTGCCCAATCCCAGTCGCTTTTCTTTGCCAGTCGCCAGTAAGCAGTGATCTTTACGCAGGTAAAGACTGAAGATTGTGATAAGACCAGTAGTGTCCGCGCTTGGCAATTAATTCGTCATGATCCCCCTGCTCAACAATCCGACCTTTCTCCATCACCACAATTTTGTCAGCGTTACGAACTGTAGCTAAACGGTGGGCAATTACGATTGCAGTTCGGTTTGATCTTAAGCGTTCGAGTGCCTCTTGTACTAAGTGTTCTGACTGGGAATCTAAGGCACTAGTTGCTTCATCAAGAATCATAATTTCTGGGTCGCGGAGCATTGCTCTTGCAATTGAAATTCTCTGCCGTTGCCCTCCAGAAAGCCTGACACCTCTATCTCCAACGACTGTGTCATATTGGTTGGGCAATTGAGAAATAAATTCGTGGGCGTTTGCGAGGTGAGCTGCTTCTATAACCCTTTCTCTGCTGACTTCTTCTAAACCGTAAGCAATGTTATCGAGAAGTGAAGCGTTAAATATGTAGGTATCTTGGCTAACAACTCCAATGTGCTGACGTAGGGAAACAGGATCGTAGTTACGGATATCTTGACCGTCGATTTCAATTACGCCTTCGGTAACTTCGTAGAAACGTGTAATTAAAGCTGCCACGGTCGATTTTCCGGCTCCGGAACCTCCAACCAACGCCACTGTTTTACCTCTTGGAATTTGTATATCCAAGCCGTTGAGGACATAAGACCGTCCGGTGTAGGCAAATTTAACATCATGGAAAACAATGCGATCGCGCAATCCTGTAAATTGGTGACTTCCAGTGGGAACCGGATATTTTTCTGGCAAAGACAGAGCCTCTGTGACTTTCGTCAAAGCTGGTACTGCTTCTTGAATAGAACCCCTGGAAGTGTTTACCTTTTTAAGTACCGGAACAATCTTAATCAGAACTAGCATGAATACCAGCAGCTCTGAAGTAGTAAGAAGACCCTTGGAGATGAATAAAGTGTAGCTACCTACAAGCACCACCATAGCCGCCGCCAAAGTCGCCAACTCAGTGATCGGATCTATCAAGCTAAGCTTCTTAGCTAATCCGGTACTCGCTTCCATGTAATTTGTAGATATCTTATTAAACCGACTGAGTTCAAAATCCTCTGCACCATAGGATTTAACTACACGAACACCTCCTAAAGTATCTAGAGCCAAAGCGTTCAAACCACGTTTTGCAGATACAACTAGCCCTCCAGATTTTTCAATTTTTTTTAATAAATAATTAAGCCCTAAACCAACCCCCGTTATTAAAAAGGTAGTCATAATAGTCATTTTCCAAGACACTATCACCAGTGTTCCTAGGTACGCTATTAATATCAGTAGGTTCGTTAAGCCAAAAAATATAGCCGTTAGCAGCCTATTTGTCTCCATTACCTCTGTATGGAGGGTGCTTGTTACTTTTCCCAACTGCACATTATCAAAAAATTCTATAGGAGAATATAGATAAGTTTTATATAGACCCTTTCTCAACCGTTTGATGACACCTTCTCTATAAATTGAAGTCAAAACTTGAGACAAATAGTAAAAATAAGCCTTAAGTATCAATGACCCCATGAGTACCAAGGCAAATAATGTGACGATAACTCCTTTACTCTGCTGGACTAACCAACTGTTTATCCCCTCTGTCAAAGCCATTCGAGGAAGAACAAAAGCACCCCCTTCATCTAAAAGCACCTTAAGAAATGGAATCATCAACCCAATGCCTACCGCATCCAGCACAGAAGACAACACCATCGCCCCCAAACCTAGATAGAGAAAGTTTTTAGGAACTCTCAAAATCAGGGACACCAATTGGTCAAATTTCCCGAATCGCTTCATTAAGCTAAATTTTACTCTTGCTTTAGCCCCCAGCAACCTGTTTTCCCGACCGAGTGTTTGACTTCGACTCATAGTTACTACCCAAGAATTGAACTTTCTAACAATCAATCGCGATCGCTTATTTCTAGCTAAACTCGCTATACATAAAATTTGTACAATAGTTTTTACTGTGTTTTTAGCCGATGAAGAAATGTTTATTTCTTCAGGCAGCACAGTGCTAGCATTCTATTTTCATTCACCCAACTAAATTTTAGCTAAGTTTTTTAAATAATAACTCAATAGATATCAAGTATTACTTGTGTTTGTGTGAAGTTATTGTGAATTTATAATGGTTAAAAAGCCTTGAACTTTAAGTTATTTTTATTTTTATCTCTTAATTGTAAACAAAATATATCTATCTCATGAATTGGTTAAAAACAATATACTTCCAAAGAGCTATGTTAGACTGCCAATAATTAAAGTTTTCTATCTTATCTCTGCCTAATGGTAGATTAGTCACAGCATAATATTCACCTTTTTAATGCCGTAAACTCCTTTTTGCATAGGCAATACCAGCTCTACCCATTTTATACTCTACATAAAGACGTACTTCTAATGGTATATTCCCAACGGTTGATAATTAAAGCAGTCTATCAATATTTATCTATTGATAGCTTGCCACCAGCAGATCGTTGAGCTTGTTAAGGTCATAGTGTTCTTCCACGTAGGTACGACCAGCTCGACCCATTTCCGGCCAAACCTCTGGATGCTCGATTAAATAGCCCAATTTTTCAGCCAAAGTATCAGCATCCCGCTCAGGAACCAGAAAACCTGCAATACCATCTTCAATGAGTTCTGGGATGCCACCGTGTTGAGTACCGATTACTGGCAAACCCATAGCCATTGCTTCTTTTAAGACGTTTACAGGTGCGTCTTGGTCGCCGTTCTTAGCGGTCACGCATGGAGCTATAAAGATATGGGAGTTGTCGAGAATTTTAATCAGTTCCTGTTGCTGCATACGACCGAGCAGTTTTACAGTTTCGCCAACATTCAGTTCCTGAATGAGTTGCTGTAAGTCTTCTTTTAAAGGGCCATCACCAATGATGTTGTACTCGAGGTTTGAGTGAAGTTTTGTTAACTTAGCAACGGCACGAATACCATATTCTAAACCTTTTTTTTCTACGAGGCGACCTGTGGTGACAATCCGGATGCGACCATCAGGGGGCAGATGACGTGCAGTAAAAATAAATTTGGAACAATCGATTCCGGATCGCATGATGACAATTTTATTCTCGTCGGCACCTAATTTGATTAATCGCTGTTTGAAATAATCGCAGTTGGGGAGGCAAACGTCTACTACCTTAAACAGTCGGTCGTAAACATCATCACCTGCCCACTGAAGATACCAGCTGATATCGTAGCCGCGAAATGACACGACGAGCTTACCTTTGGGAGCAGCCATCATCCGAAAGGCAATACCTAAAAAGCCGAAGGTTCCAAATTGGCAATGTATGATATCGTATGTGCCTTGATCCAAAAATGGGAGTACGGATACTGCGGCGTACAATAACCTGAGTGAAGCAGCATCTTTACCATATTTAAAAACGTTGAGACTTCGCACCAACAGTGCTGGATTTTTTTGGTAATTGATGCTAAATAGCCAAATACCCTTCAGAAACCGTAAGAGGCGATTTTGTGGCATTCCCATACACTGGGTGCGCTCCAGAAGTTGATATTTTTCTACGTTCGGGTGCATTTTGGCAGTCTCACCCGGTGCCTCCGTGTAGATATCAACTTCGTGTCCGCGATCAATCAGACCTGTAACCTGATTTAAGACAAAGGTTTCCGACAAAACGGGGAAGCGTCCGACAATCATCGCTACTCTCATACAAATCTCCTAAACTAAAGCTAGTATTTTTTCGCCTATCGTCACTTGAATTGTTGAAGAACAGACGAGTAAAGCTCTTTGGCACCAAATATGTAGAACATGATCAGTAAGTATATTAAACGCATTGCGATCGCGCTAATAATTGCCGTCGCCCACATAGGCAAGCTAGACCCGATAGCAAACTGAACGCTAAAAGCGATGGCACAAGAGAAGCAATCAAAGGTTGGTTTACGGCATCAATTATGATCCAACATGGTGATGGAGGGGTCGCGGGTTGCGTAATACATACATGGTAAGGTCTGCAAAAGCTTGGCGATCAAGTAGCTTAAGGCAATGCCGCGTGCGCCATAAGGCAGACCAAGCAAGTAAAGACATCACCAAAAACACAGAACTAAAGATTCCCCACTTGAAGATCCGGTCGGCTCTGCCTGTAGAAATGTAGAGCCAGCCAGAGGTATTAGTAATTGGCTGGAAAAATGCAGATATGCCCAAAAGCTGGAAGATGATGCCCACCTCGTGCCATTGAGAGCCAAGGAGCAGTTCGACAATCTGGTCAGATAGGATGAGCATTAGCAGAACTCTAGGCATCGTCGTCGCTGTGATCAGCGACAGCGCTTTGAGATAGTGGTTTCGCAATTGCCCTGGTTCAGAATGCAAACCACTAAGGCCGGGGACAGGGACGGCGGTAATAGGGCCATTGATTTGTTGTAAAGGCAGCATCATTAGACTGTAGGCTTTTGAGTAGATACCTAAAGCCCCAGCCCCCCACACGCGCCCAATCAGGATATTGTCAAGGTTTCGGGCAAAGTAGTTAAAGACACTAAAATCTGTGAGGTTGCCGCCGAAAGCCAGCATGGAACGGACACCGGAGCCTCGAACTGGGATGCCAGGACGCCAACTGCACATAGTCCAAACTCCCACGGTATAAGCGATCGCCATTGCCACTTGCATGAACACCAGCGCCCAGTAGCCAGCGCCGTACCTAGCATTAACAATGGTGGTGGTAACGCCAACAAACATAGATGTGAGGTCTACAACGGCTAAGTCCTTAAAGCGCATCTGCCTGGTAAGTAAAGCTTGGTGTTCGACAGATAGTCCCGAGAAGAGGAATGCGATCGCCACAATGAGGGTAATTCCGGTCAAGCGAGGCTCCTCAACGTGAGCCAATTTGCGAATTTTGCATGGGAAAACCAGACCCCCCTAGCCTTGGAAATGTGAGTCAATAATAGATGGCTGTCCGAGTTCAGTTTTAGAGAAAGCTTTTCTACGTACGTTTCAGTGTCCATGAGTTGTATCAGGATGCAGCTACCGACATTGAAATGCTTGCCAGGGATGTAAGTGTCCCAAATCCCTCAACAAAGATTAGTAGATTTTCAATGGTTTTCCATCACTAAATCCGAGTTGTCGCTCTCAGAAGGCAGCTTTGATGGGGTCAATTTAGCTACAAAATAGCAAAATTGAAAGTAATCAGTGGACTGATTATAAAGAAGTACACTTACATTTTTCATGTTGAAGATTAGGCTTGAATGAGTAGTTTTTGGTAAATTTCAACTAAGTGATCGTTAAGCTTGTTAATATCATACTCAGCTTCTACATGGGCACGACCTGCTCGACCCATCTCAGTCCAGACTTCAGGGTGTTCAATTAAATACCCTAACTTTTCAGCCAAAGCATTAACATCGCGTTCGGGTACCAGGAAGCCCGAAACCCCATTTTCAACCAGTTCGGGAATAGCGCTATGTTGAGTGCTGATGATAGGCAATCCCACAGCCATCGCCTCCATCACTGCAACAGGGATACCCTCCTGATCGCCATCTTTACTGGTTACACTGGGAGCTACAAAGATATCGGCATCGTTTAGGATATCGACAATTTCCTGCTGCTGCTTCCAGCCCAGAAGGCTGACTATGTCACCAACATCTAGATGTTGAATTAGTTCCTGCAAGTCTTTCCTTAAAGGTCCATCGCCAATAATGTTATACTTAATGTTTCGGTTGGTCTTTGCCAGAAGTGCAACAGCGCGGATACCGTATTCTACACCTTTTTTTTCAACGAGGCGGCTAATCGTCACAAGCTGTACTCTGCCATCAGCGTGTAATTTGCGTGGAATAAAGGAAAACTTTCCGCAATCGATCCCCATACGATGCACCATAATCTTTGTTTTATCGCACCCTAGATCTACCAAACGGCGTTTCCAACGTTCGCTGATTGGAAGGAAAAGGTCTCCTGTATTAAACAGCTGGTCGTAAATTTGTTTACTGTCTCCTTGAATAGCTACAGTTATATCAAGACCGTGAAACGTCACAATCAATTTCCCCTTAATTGCTCCCATTTCTCGAAACAGAGCACCTTTTAGACCGTTTCCACCAAAGTGACAATGGATGATGTCATACGGTGAGCGGTTACGTAGAAAGGGTATCAATTCGTGTATCAACATTAGCGCTCCATATTGCTGCCGATACTTGAAAATATTCAAGACTCGTAGCATAACCAGGGGTGCTTTATGAAAATTTGTGAACAGCAAAACCAAGCTGTCTAGGATACGCTTATAACGATTTATTGGCATCCAGAAGGCATAGTAGGTGCGCTCTATAAGCTTATATTTATTTACATCAGGATGTATTTTGGAATCATTTCTTGGAACATAGGCATAAATGTCTACTTCGTGCCCACGATCTAGTAATCCTGTAATTTGATTTAAAATAAAAGTTTCGGATAATACTGGAAATTCTCCAACAATAAAGGCGATTTTCATGTTGTTTTTTTACTCTTTAACTTTGTCGCAATCATCATTAATTTATAGATGATTTATATTAGTTGTTATTGAACTATGGTTTGGATTTCACAACCATGTTTTTGATATCCTGAAGCGCTAACCTTCCGGCTGGCATGGTAGTTAGAATAAGCAAAAAAGTTATGATTGTAATTCCAAAAGCAATAGCACAACCTATCAAGGGATTTGACACTTCAACATATTTACGAAAACCCAGTAATACAAGCAGCGTACCTAAAGTGGTACACACAAAAGGTGCTAAAACGCGGTAGAAATCGATCGTTCTAACTGGGCCGGTACGACCAACAAACCAAAATAGCAGCGGCATACACACGCAGATCCAAACGAGCGAATACGATGCCGCTACACCAGCTGCTCCCCACGGCAAGCCAGCAACAAAAGAGACAATAGCGGTTGTTCCACCAATGAATCCCCATTTGAACATATCATGAGCGCGATCCTGTGACATAAAGAGCCAGCCAGTAGAATTTGCTAGTGGCTGAATTAAGCCGGCGATGCCGAGCAACGCAAATATGCGGCTAGTTTCACCCCATTGAGAACCTAGAAGCAACTGCACAAGCCAGTCAGATGTGGCTATCATAAACACCATTATCGGCATTGTGAGCATTAATAACTTCTCTACAATCCGCAAATAAGCTTGCCTATAACGATCCGGTGAATCTACTAATCTGCTCAAGGTAGGTAAAGCCACAGAAGCGATGGGAGCATTTATCTGGTTGATTGGTAGGAGCAGCAAGGCGTAGGCCTTAGAATACAAGCCTAACTGTTGAGCGCCCCAGTACCGTCCAATGAGCAAATTGTCGAGGTTTCTAGCGAAGTAGTTGATGATGCCGAAACCAGTGAGGTTTGCACCGAAAGCCAGCATGGAACTCACACCTGAGTGACGAACTGGCAGCCCTGGACGCCAACCGCACATAACCCACACCCCTAGAGCCGAGCTCATCCCCATAGCTAGGGGCATAAGCACAAGTGCCCAGTAACCAGCTCCATTCAAGGCTAGAACTATGGCAGTGGCAACGCCGATGAGCATGGAAACGATATCAATTATGGCTAGGGCACCAAAGCGCATCTGCCTATTGAGTAAAGCTTGGTGTTGGACAGTCAAGCCACCGAAGATGAATCCAATCGCCGAGACGAGTGTAATCCATATCAAGCGAGGTTCGCCGTAGAACCAGGCGATTAATGGCGCGATCACCGCGGTTATCAACATAGTGGCGATACTGAACACCACGTTTAGCCAAAACAATGTACTGATCTGAGCGTGGTTAATCTCAGCCTTTTGGACTGTAGCCGTGGACAGCCCCATGTCTTTGAATAAACCTACTAAGCCAGTGACTGTGGCTACCATGCCAACCAGACCGTAGTCCTGAGGGGTGAGCAGGCGGGCGAGCAGCACGGTAGAACCCATGTTCAGGACGAACTTGCAACCTTGAGTAATCATCGTAACCGCGCCGCCACGAACAGATCGACTCTTGAGATCGGTCTTCAAGTGGTCGGTGCGAAAGTGCTGATTAGGATCGGGAGGAGGACTATTTTTTATAGATTCTGACAAATTGGCACCTCTAGGGGATACTATGGACAGATTAATTACGGCTAGATAGTTCTTTTAAGAAGTTTGATCCCGTTATTCATCCTTAGCTTAAGAAGATATAAGAGCTTTTTCTTCATGAGTGTTTGCAATACGAGTAGCGCGAACTTTACTAATCGATTGGAGAATATAGCTAGCAATTCTAGGGGAGAGGAGTCGGATCAAGAGCAGTTTTGTGATTAAAATCCAGGCGGTTTTGTCTAGCAGAATTTTCGGATACAAATGAATTGCACTCTGCAAATGTTCCGCAGCCTGTTTAGCCCCAGTAGCACCAGGAACCCGCGTTAAGCCCAAATGCGCTAAAAACTGGTAGGTATTAGCTAAGCTTTTGTTTTTTAGATTTTGTACTTCACCAGGAGCTGCTTTAAATGCTCTTTCAATGACAATTAGATGATATTTTTTCATTACCTCAATTTTTGACGACATTGCCCCAGAAGATTGGCGATAAAATATCTGTGGTTTGGTAACTACTACAAAATGCCACTTAGCAGCCAGCCGTAGCCAGTATTCCCAGTCCTCACAGGAGGCTAGGGTAGGATCGAAGTCTCCCACTGAGGCGATCGCTTCCCGTCTAATCATCACATTAGAACCGCTGTCAATGAAATTACCCAACAACAAATCTGCAAAAACATTCCCCTGATAAAATACCGGCTTACATCCATGAAAATATTGTCCTTTGTCATCCATAAATTGTGTCCAGCTATAAGCAACTCCGGATTCTGGATGCTGTTGCAAAGCTAAAAGTTGTAGTTCTAATTTATCTGGAGTCCACAAGTCATCTGCATCAAGAAATGTAATAAAATCTCCCGCAGCATGAGATATACCGCGATTGCGTGCAACTGGCAAGCCCCCATTACTGTAAGAAAAAACTTTCAGACGAGGGTCTTTCACTTCATCAAGCAATTCGAGAGTGCGATCTCTTGAGCCATCATTAATTACAATTAGCTCAAAGTCCGAAAAAGTTTGTTGCTGAACCGATTCAATCGTTTTCAAGATTGTGCGTTCAGCATTGTAGGCAGGAACAATAACAGAAATAATTGGCATACTTACCTTCCCAAGCGCTTCCACAGAGTTTTTATCAGTTTTTAATAACTTTCATAAACACTTTCTCGATACTATTAATCATATTTTCTCTGTCAAAATTGCACAAAACATGAGTGCGGCACCTTTGTTGAAGGTGAGGATAGCTATCTCTCCAGTGCATAATTTTAAGCAACTTATCTGCCAGATCTCGTTCATTACCAGTTTCAAAAAGTCCCCTTTCAAATTCTCCGGTTAAAATTTCTGGGATACCCCCAGTCCGACTAGCTACCACAGGAGTTCCGCAAGCCATTGACTCAATAATTGTTCTCCCAAACGGTTCTGGCCATAAACTCGGTAAAACTGTAACATCGCTAACTTGATAGAGAGAAGTGGTATCGTTGACATGACCAAGAAAGCTTGTATGCTCTTTGATTCCCAAATTAGTTACTAGTTCTTCTAAAGAATTTTGGTATTCCTGTTCAGTGCTTAACGGCTTTCCAGCAATGAATAGTCTAAGTTTATAACCGCTTTTTAGAAGTAAACTAAATGCTTTTAGCAGCGTTTCTATTCCCTTTTCTTTATCCAGCCTACCTACATAAGAAATAACTTTCACATCTTCAGCAATATCCCATTTTATTCTCAAATCATAAAAATTTTCTGGAACTTTAAATAATTCTGTATTTATTGCGTTATAAACAACATCAATTTTGTCCGCACTCACTCCACTGTTTATCCAATCAAGCTTTGTTTGCTGAGAAATCGTAATAAACTGTTTTGTTCCTTTGAGCCCGATCGTATGCGGACGACCAAATCCAGGAGGAGGAGGTAGCCGCAGATGACAAACCGAGGGAATTTTTTTGAATACGGATAAAACGTAGCCAAAAAAAACATCATGGTATCGGTTACTGTAAACAACGCTGTTCTGATTTGCAGAAATTTTTAAAATATCAGCAAAAAAATCAAAAAAGTAATTAATTGTACTGCGATCTAGTATATAACTTTTAATATTTACTAAATCGATACTAAACTCACGGTACTGCTCTATCAAATTTCCTTCTTTCAAATACAAAAGAGTAATAGTGTGTCCCCGCTTAGATAGACCGTGACACACATCAAGCAGGCTCAACTCCTGCCCACCACGCACAGAAGAAGGCTCATTTTCTAACACAATAAGATGCATATAGATCCAATGGTTTTAATTAGGATAAAACATATTCTTCTTGGTTAGCGTTTATTCTATTAGGTAACTTTTCTTTCAAGGCAATGCCCATCATTAACAAGCCAGGCCAGTAGGTATAGGCAAGTATTTCTATGCCTTCTGAAAACCCAAAAATAAATAAAACTAAGACTATACATAAGCCCGCCCTAGCAGTAGTACTATTTTGTGCCTTTATCAGTAAAATTATAAAGCTCCATAACATAGGAAGTGCCAAGGCAGTACAACCTACAGCCCCCCTTACATAGAGCAGAGCAATCCAAGTGTCGTGAGAGCCAATAGGCATATGTTCCGTTACTTTGGGTCCTGGAAATTCAGATATACCATGACCCCAAATGGGCGCTTCTTTCCAACGATATAGTTCTATCTCTTTTAATATTTTTCTAATTTTTGAAGATCCGGCGCGAGCATTGGTAAAACTATCACGTGCAGTCTTAACCAGATCGATAACTAGAGGCGCAACAATACCTGCAAAGAAACTTCCTATACCAAAAGCTATTTGTAATTTTGGTTTAGTAAATATTACTGTCAATATCCAAGTGATTAATGCAACGGCCGGAAGACATACAAGGCCTGCTCGTGAAACCGAAACCCAAACCATAGCTACGGCACCAATCATACCAATCCACCGCCATTTTCTGTTAGTTTCTTCACGCGCCAGGAAAAAATAAACATTGCCTGCCAGCCCCAAAGCCGGGGGCCACGGTGTAAACAATTGCATACGAACTTCATTACCCGCAGCCATAGGGTCGTAACCACTTGCTCCAATTAATACCCGATAATAAGTTCTTCCACCTTTTCCTATGGCTTGCAATGGAGAAAGGTATGAAATTGCGAAATTTAACTTAATTGCCACAAAGGTAATTGCAATGACAATGAGACTGTGAAGGCAAATAATGCAGACGGCTCGATAAATTAATTGAGGGCGGATATTCAAGCAACCAATAAGAGGAATTAAGGCAAGTAAAGCCCAGCTCCTTGTAAAATCAACTAATGAGGTAATGAGTTGAAAATTTCCTAGTTTAAAATCTAAGTGACCAACAACTAGAGACAAACCCATAACCAACATGGAAATAATCCATACCCATATTCCCGAAGGAATAAAAATTTTTTCCTCATTTGGAGTGTTGTCCGGTTGATTCCAAAGCTTCTTGCACAAATATATAGTTAGAAACCAGGACATCCCGGATATCCACGGAAACTGTGCGCCTAAGAAGTAAAGCCCATAGGTTCCTATCAGGGTATACCAAACTATTTTTTCCTCAAAATTTTGAGGTTTCATAGGTTAAATCTCATTACAATTAGCTGCATTTACTAAATGCCTTTTTCTCCTCGACAGATTTTGACTCACCTATGGTTTTAACTAAATAGGTTTCGATTGTAGAGGACTCTTTTGGTCTTTAGGCATTTGATTTTTGTGTTTATACAGCCCCAGAGTTACCAGTCCGGTAGTTAAAAATATGGAACCTAACCCTCCACCTAGTAAAGCAAATTTCTTTTTGGGTGAGACGGGAGACTCTGGTAAGCTAGGCTCTGCGAGCATTTGAATTAAAGGATAAGAGCCTAAGGCATTTGAAGAGCCAATATCTAATCTAGTCACAGTAGAGGTAAACACGGCTTCAGCAACCTGTACATCCCGTCTAAGAGCTTCTAATGTAATTTCTTGTTGGGCTAATGTCTTAAGTCTAGTTTCGAGCTGCTTAATCTGGCGGTCTATTTCCTGAGCTTGGGCTTGGAAACCTTGTTGGTCTGTCTGAACGACAACCAAATCTTGGAAAAGCTTTTCCCTAGCGCCGCCAGATGTAGTGCTACTAAGATTGAGTTGTGCGAGAGTATCTTCAGCTATGGGTCGTCCCAAAATAGCCTGACTTCGTTGTGTTAGGGCAACTTTTGCTGCGTCTCGTCTGGCTCGTTCTCTAACTACTGTAGGATTGGCTGGCAAGAACTTTGATTCTAAAACAACGAGGGCAGAATTGGCTTCATTATAGGTTTGCAGATATTGCTGAAATAGCTGATCCGATTGCAGGGCAAAAGCATCAGCGGCTTGCCGAGATGATAGATTTAAATTGTTTGATAGCTGTTGCAGACGAGCATTAGCTTGCTGCTGTTGAGAGATGATTTCAGCTCGTTGCTTACGAAGCTGTTCAATGTTATTTGCAAGGCTTGTAACTTGATCGTTACCGCTCAAGCCTGAACGAGCTTTGTAGGCGGAAAGTTGCGTCTGAGCAGCATCCAGTTTTTTCCGGGATGCTGTTAGGGAGTCTTGAAAGCCTACATCTCGTTGAGAAATTTCTTGATTTCTCAACTGTTGGAGTCTTCCTTGAAGGGCTTGATAAATAGCTAAGTTTTTCTTTTGAGCTTCTTCGGCAGTGTCACCATTAAATTCAAACATCATCAGAGTGGTGTTTTGCACTAGCTTAATTCGAGGGGTGCCAAATTCTTCTAATGGTACACCGATTTTTTTAGCCGCAGATTTTACTACAATATCGCTGGAAGCAATAACTTTGTAAACTTCTCTTGGATCTGCAATAGAACTATTTGCGTAGGGTGACTGATTTTCATATGAAGCTGAGCCCAGAGTTGGTAAGGAAACTCTGGCATCTGACCCCGCTCCTGGTAAAGTAAGAGTCATCTCACTAGCATACTTGGGCTGGGCAACTTTTAAGTAAAATAAAACGGCTGCCCAAAGAGCTACATTGGTTGCTAAACCGACGATACCTAAGACTAAGTAATATCTCCAAGCTCCTTTACGTACTGCTGATTGAGGTACTGTTGTCTTGGAAGGGGCTGGGGATTTGGAGATGGTTAAAGAACCGTTTTTCTCAAAATCCTCATTTGTCGGGAAAAGGGAGCGTTTCATATGTCTTAGGCTTAGAAGTTACGCTATTGTCATCCAGATTATTTTGCCTTGTAATTACTGATTTTAAAATCAAGAAGGCAAGGCAAATTGCAGCTTATAGAACACTTTATCTGTTGGATATGTAAATGTTGGTGTCACAGATTGTTGTAGTCGGGCATACCAACAAAGTTGAGCTTTAAGGACAAATTTAACGGACAACGCTTTTAAGTACGACAGTAGCAGGTCTCGCTCGGCAATAAGTTGCAACTGGTAAAGAGGAATATTCTGAGGAAGATTATACCAGGTAGAAAGTTATTTGCCATTAGGCGATCGCAAACTTTCCTGCATTTTATCTTTTGAATCTTAAGTTCGCCTACTTGTTCCACTTACCGCCTTTTTCACAAAAAACTACTTGGGAAAAGCTTACCTTTTTGTTGGAGCTAGGAACTTTTTTGCTTCGGTGAATTGACTATTTACATCCTTTTGGTAATTATTGTACTTTTGTTCACCCAGTTTAATATATCAAACTGAGCTGTATATCAGTCTTGAGGATGATTAAATTAATTGTCAATTCTGAGAGAGGTCAGCAGCTTATTTAAATAGAGATTTTAGTAATCTGGTATACATCAATTGGGACAAGGGTTTCAGCTCTAGAGTGTTCTGTTTTAGAGGTTGATATTTTGATGTAGTGTGTGCTAATAAATGCCCAAATATATAAGTAGAGTATTGGCGTAGAAGCGATCGCAACCCAGAAAATTTCACGAAAAATTTGTACAATTAGTGGGCAACTTTACCGAAAATTCACAATAGATAAGTGTTTTTGTGAATAGTATAAACACTTGCTTTTTAATAGCGATCGCTTCAGCGCAAATGCGTGACAGCCAAGACAGCAATAATAACAAAAAGCGATCGCCTTTTTGAAGCGATCGCATACCAGCCAATATTCCACTATAGCCTTTAACTATTCGGTCGTTGTAGGATTGTCTCCGCAACGCGCCGCTTGGCTTTGGGGTCTATGCCAATCAGACGCACGTACTCCCCAGTATGCTCAGCTAAGCATTCTTCTAAAGCAGCGATCGCATCCGTCGCCTCAGTAGCCTGAATTGGGGCGCAACTTTGCCAAGATTGGGTAGAAAAGCGTCGCTTATCCGCATATTCTGCACCAATGCGATACCCTTGTGCGAGTATCTGGCGTACCTGCTGCTGAGTATCTGAACTTAGTTTGCTACTTTGTAGACCGTTGCTGGTGTGACCATTACCCAAATTAGACCCATGAGAGTGCGTTGGTTCGTTCGCTAACTCATTACGGACGACTGCCTTCCAGTTTTCTTTGGGTAGAGTTGTCACCTTATTAGCATCTGCAACCTCTTGATTAACCGGATTAGGCGATCGCCGCCCGGTATTGTACTCTTCTACCAAGCGCGTATTCTGCACTCGCTGCTGTTCGTTAACCATCACGTTGCCAAATTCGATTAAGCGAGACAGGCGGAAATCAGGTTTTATAAACGTTGGTGGCCCCTCAACGCTGTTCACCACCCTAGAGGAAACGCGGCTAATCCCTGTTTGGTGAATGAACTGGCGAATTTGTTCGTCGTAAATGCGCGATCGCACTGCGCTAAAAAAGTCAATCGATTGATGGGGAAAGCTATCTACTAACTGTTCTATCTCACTACGAGACAATCCATCTTTCTCAAAAATGCCGCCGATGATACCAATCTTGTCGTCTCGGTCGGGTTCCCAGTAGAATTTGTCCATTCTACCATCCCGAATCAACGGCGCGTATAGCGTAGATAAGTCATTGCCTGTGACAATTATGGGTACGCGGTGCAGGGGTGTTGAGTCATAACTCCCTGGAAGTTGCACATCTGTAGGGTTATCAGCAATATTCATCAAGGTGCCATTCACCAACTGCGTATTCACAGTATATTGGGTGCCTTGGTCGAAGCGTCCCGCCCCTGCATCAAGATCGTTGATCATCAGTACGCACATTTTACCGCGCACTTTAATGAATTCTGCTGCTTCCCGATAGCGCAAGCGAATTAAACGTCCGGGATCTCCAGCATCAGGACTTTCCAATTCTCCAGCTGACATATGGACAGCATCGATGCCCATCTGCTCGAATACTAACTCGCATTGAAAAGATTTGCCTTCTCCCTTGCGTCCATGAATTCCCAGAATTAGAGGAACTCGTACTCCAGGGAGGTCAAGATAATTTTTGGTGATGTGAACCGCAAGTTTATCTAAAAAGCGGGGAGAAATGTAGTATGTCATCGGTCTGTTGTTGGCGATCGCGCAAGATGCTTATTGTTAAAATTTTATTACAAAAGCTCGTTTATAAACGGGCGATCGCCTTTAAATTTGAACGACTTCCAGTTAATGGAACTAAGGCATTGAAATGGCGGGAAGATGCTGTACAAGAAGAATGGCGAGAGATGACGGAGAACCTGCTCATCGTTCGATGGGGTTCGCTGGATGAGGAACTAAGTAGCCCGATCGCGCTAATGTTACAGTTACCCATAGAAGAATTGACTCATCTGTTGCTGACTCTTTCTCGCGAGGAGTTATTGGAACCGTTTGGCGGAGGTTCTAATTAGTCGGTGAATGTGATCGCGTTTATTGAACCGCATTAGCGTTAGCCCTTTAGCCATGCGCGTTAGCCCTTTAGACGCTAAGGACGCGAAGGAAGAAGGGTAAAGGCTAAGACTTAAAATACTCAAAATAGATAGTCGAGTCACACTCTAATCTATCAAATCGCCCGATGGGAAGACTTTTAATTTATTCCCACTCTCGATGTATTTTATTGCGGTTACGAACAATTATTTCTGGTATTTTATCTTTAGTAATTGCCTGAGTTATCTTTACGCTTTCCTTAAGAAAAAGCATCCATTGAGACAGATTAATTGCTAAAGGATTACCAGAGTAAGTGAAAACTTTCATAGCGTTTCCGCTTGCTGCTATGGCATGAGCTAGAAATAACATTTTGTGAAGCTTGAGATTAGACTTAATTTGATATAGTTCTTTACTTGACACAGAAGTATGCAGAAGATATTGAAGTTCTTCTGCATTATCTAAAGATGAAAGGTAGTGATAGCCCCGCACTATAATCTCGATTACAGCAACAGGAATAGACATGGTAGCAAAGTGTCTGAAGTCATAACCATTTAGATACATCCATCTAGATATATCTGCAATAGTCAGATTGCTTGAACCAAAGGAACCAAATTGCATTAGTTGAAGAAATGCCCACCCAGGTATAGGAACTCCCATCTTAGTACACATATCTGAAACAATATGCCCTAACCAGATTAAAGGAGCGAAAACTTTGTCTGTTGATGAGACATCAAAGGTCTTCAGGATTTTGATATTTCCATCAATATCAAAAGCAGTCATTGACCCATTAAAGATATCTAGTGTCCCAAATATAAGACCAAATAATGGATCGTGACCAAGGCTCAACAATCGATGTATTTTAGGGTTAAACCCCGCAATGTTGGAGTTAATACTTTGATCGTAAGGAACTTTACAAACTTCCTCACACCACTTTAAAAAAGGATTTAGTTTGCCCCCATTTTCAACCCCAAGTGTTCTCAGCCAGCCAGTAAAGTTACTTCCTCCTTGCTGATATTTTCCCAAGTAGCTAATATCTTTAGGAATCTTTACTACTAAAAAATCAAGAACAGAAGCAACTAATCCGGCAATACCAACTATTCCATAATCTAAACCCGACAAGTGAGGAAGAGTATCCGGGTTTCTAAAAACCTTTTCTTTGACTCTAGCCTGAATAAGAGGATTATTGCTGAGGAAAAAATCGTCATCCCATTTTAACTTACTTGATTGAGTAAATAGTCCAGAATCCGCCTCTAATGTGTTTTCTAAAGAGACTCCTGTATCCTTAGCTAAATTGAGTAGCTCATAATGTAGCTGTCTTAATCTGTCTGAGCCTTGCTCCTGCTCTTTACAAATTATTTCAGAGCTTAAACAAATTTCTTTAATTCTGTGAGATGATTCTGATAGTTCCTCATTCCAAGCGGGTAATTCAGACATATTAGCCACCTCATTGATTAGATAAATCTTGATTTCTCTTCAAAGCGTTCCTTAAAAACTCAATTGACTTCTCAAGATTTTCTATTTCTTTATTATTTTTATCGTGGTTACGAGACAACTCATCTAACTTATCTTCAAGAGAGCGAATTGCTTGTCTCTGCTCTTTAATAATTTCTTGGGCTAAACGGATGTCTTTTTGAATGTAAACAATCTCCTTCATAATGACTTCTAGTTTAGCTGCTTGTGTTAGAGCCATATCTGGGGATTGAGCAAATAAATTACCGACTCCAACACCAGCGCCAGCGCCAAGAATTGCACCACCAGCAACAATTACTGCAAAACCGCCAGCCATCCCAAAGCCTCCTGCTGCGATCGCGCCTCCCCCAAGAGCAGCTAAAACGGCTGATACTGCTGCTGCTCCAGATAAACCTGGTGCTAGAATCGGTGCGAGTAAAGCAGCTATAGCAGGAGTGAAAAATGCTGCTACTACCACCAGCAGCACTGCTCCAACTACGCCTAATATCCAAGGATTGAAACCTCCTTTAATGCCTTCAATTGCTTCCTTGTAGTTAGACTGAAATCGTCCAACAACGTCTGGGTCTATATCTAGTGTTTTAGCAAAAAATCTTAGCTTTTTTTTAAGCTTTTCTTCATCATAAATTCTCAAGTCTTTGAATACTTCCGTGTTATCACCAAGCGAATAATAAGGTTTAAAAAGTGTTAACTCTAATAAAACAAGATATAAAGTTAATTTATTGGCTTTCACAACTGTCAGTTCTTTAACTGATTTTTTGAGCTGATCGAAATCTGTAAGTAAGTGAAAGGAAATATTAGTAACGGTATCTTGATCAATTTGGCTTTTTAGAAAAAGTTCTGTTGAATCTTTCCACTTAGACAACCATTTGCGCTTAAGTGATTTTTTATCAAGATTGGTTTCACACTCAATATCGGCTAGTACCAAGTGGTACTGATAGCTAAACATGATTCTAGTTTCTTCGAGAGTTAAACCAAATTCTTTCATGTTGGTGTTCCTAGAGAATAATTACGATAGCCCGTCAGTATGAGATAAGCTAAATTAAGTACAGTCTAAACGAACACATGAAGGCTGAGAAGGGTAATTATACTGAAACGAGAAAGATAGATTGCCCCTGATTTTTTAGCCGTAACATCTTCAAAAGCGCGATCGCACTTTTATAATCACTCCAAGGCGATCGCATCTTCACTCCACAACTTAAAAATAATAATATTGGGATGCGATCGCTCTCATCTTCTCATCAATAAAAAGAGCGATCGCCTCTATTTTTTTCTTGTTTAAATAAGGAATATCATCCCTATTATTTAACTCAATTGATCTGGATCAATACCCAATTCGCGTAGTTTTGCTGCTAGCAGTTCCGCTTTAGCTTGGGCGGCGGCGGCTTCAGCTTGGGCGGCTGCAAAAGAAGCGATCGCATCCTCTTCTGGAGTTAGAATCATCTCGCCGGACTGTGTAAACCAGCGCAACCAAACGCGGTTGATGCGTTCGTAACTACCTTCCCACAAACCTAAACTTAGACCTAGTTCTGGAACCGAAAAGCGATCGCTTTCTGGGGTCATGGATTCGTAGTGGCCCCCAACTAGATGAAAAGCTTGAACTTCATTCGTGTAGCGACTGAAAACAAAGTAATAAGGAACGCGGAGAATTTGTTCGTAAACTTGCCATTTAGTCGGCGGTTTTCCTGTTTGGGAAACTGTCCTACCCAAGTCTATAGCCCTTTGGGCATACGCTTCGCGATCATCTTCCGTACCGGGGGACAATAATTCAACTACGACAAACGGACTGACTTACTCTTGCGACATAACGTAACTCATCCGCAAATCGCGACCTTCGTAGAGTCGAGAAACTCCCACAACAGCAAACCAGTCGGGACGTTTGTACCAGTTGGGATGATGCCAGTCATAGTATAAGTTTAGGTCAGCACCAACAAAAACCTCCTCCGGATCGTAGTTAGACGGCTGGAAGGTTTGGCGCAGCATCGGGGGCTGAAATTCGTGATATTCGTCAGGCAAACCAGGTTCCTCTGGGTCTTCGCTAGGCAGATCGTACATCGTCGGCAAAGTTTGCCGGGGTGAAAGAGGCGGATCAGATTGAGCTATGGAGCGAGGAAAGCTAGTCACGGCTGATAAGCTGCTACGCAGCTAAATTTAATAAACAGCATTACCTTTATTTTTAATTTTTCGTTCCCATTTAATAATAAGACCTCCTTCATTTAGCAATTTATTCAGCAATCCTTCTAGCTGTTCTACTGACTCAAATAGTCTATGAGCTATATATTCTTTAGCTGAATGCCAAACTAATTCAATTAGATTATAATCTGGACTATAAGGCGGCAAAAACTCTAAGATAATGTTTGGCATCTCTGCTTCAATTTTCCCGAAAATATCTTTTCTTTTGTGGAAGCTAGCATTATCTAAAATAATGATTATTTTAGCCGAACATTTTGTGAAGCTTTCGGCTTCATTTCCTGCTTCTATCCATTCTTGTAGTAGGAAAAGATTCAAAAGTTTTATTTGTTCGTAAAAAACATCCGCCTTCCCTTTTTTAATGACAAAATTTATTCTCTTTTTATCGTGATAGCGCAATCCTCCCATAATATTTACTCTCCCTCTTCTTCTTTGTCCTGTCACTTTCTTTCTGTGACCTTTCCTTCCCCATGTTTTTCTTCTTATCACCGTTAAGCTAAAACCGCTCTCGTCCCAAAACCATACCTGTAAACGTTCTGGGTTCGTTTTAGTAATTTTTAGATATTCTGATAATTTTTCTTTAAATACCTTCCGTTTCTCAGGATTTTGTTTGTCCTCCAGGCTGTATTTTGCCCAAAGGTAAACGTACTTTTTTTTCTCTAATCTTCTCCTCACTTGAGAGCCGCTTAACTTAATTCCTGTTGCTTGTTCAAGATAGGTTGCTAGTCTTGCTGCTGTCCATCGCCCAAACTCATATCCATAGTCTGCTGGCTCTTTTTCAACAACTTCTAATAATAGGTCTTCATATTCCTGGGTGACTTTACGAAAATTACCTTCTCTTCTTCCATCTAAAAAACTATCTATATTATCTGGGTCGCCATGAACCGCCCAATATGCTACTGTTGGATATGCAATCTCTAAAAACGAACTGATTTCTTGATAAGTTTTTCCATCGTTTAATAACAATAAGATCAACACTTTCTCTCTTACATAAGGATTTTCATGCTCCTTTAGCGTTTTTAGTAGCCGCTCTCTCTGCTTTTGAGAAAGATGATTCTTTGCTGGCATGTGTAGTTTGAAATAGCTTATTTAATTATTTTAATATTATACAATCAAGCTGCGTAACAGCTTATCTGGCGCTACGCATACTTTACAGGGTATCAACTGTTGGAAGTGGGCGCGATCGCAATACGGTTTCTTATAAGATAATGCAGCCTACCCAACATATTTGTAGGGAGTCAATTCCCACAAACAACCCAAAACCCTTATATTGGAGCGCACTCCCCAATTTCCAACAAAAAGGAGAGGTAAATTTCTCTACCTCTCCTTTTCTGAATAATTTACGATCGCATTGCAAAAGCAAAAATCTAAAATGATTTTTTGCCTTTTACATGATTGCCGTATTAATAGCCTCTTTGGTTGGGCTTGGAAACGATGAAGCTGAGAACTTGGCACTGCTTCACGTTATCAAAACCTACTACTCGGATGTAGCCAGCGGAATACTCAGAACGGCAAGCTTTTACTTCATTGAGAACTTCTTGTGTGGAGCCTGCATTAAACAGAGGCAGTTTCCACAGCGTCCAGTAGTGCTGTTCTGGGTTAGACTCTTCGCTGAATTCTACTGCTGGGATATACCCTTGGTCGAGAATGTATTGAACTTGTCTGCTAATTTGGGCATCGCTGAGCGGTGGCAAGTAAGAGAGGGTTTCGTAACGACGCTCTTTAGGTAAAGTTCTCATGGTTGGTGTAAATAGTTTCCTTGTGTTTATTTCTGCTGAAAGTTCTGTCAGCTAACAATCGAGGTTATCCAGGCTCGCCTGGTGCATCGGTTTGCGGTTCGGGCTGGGAAATGGGGTCAGGTAAATTGAATTGCGTACTTCGCTCCAAATGCTGACGCCGATATTCCACATTGGACTGCTGAATGCCAGCACGAACCATCTCAGGCAAAAAGTCTGCTACTTCTTCTGCTAGATGCTGACGCACGGTCAGAATCCGCAATGCGATGTCTGGTTTCTCCCGGATTAATTCCAGTAGGTAAGCTTCTCCATCTTGGATTTTGCCCGTTGAGGAAAAGTTACTCAGCCAGATTGCCGAAGGAGGATTTGTTTCGCTCAACTGAGCGACAGTAATTTTCACTGCTTGATAAGTCAAGTAGCTAATCAGCGTCTTAGCAGTGTCTTTGGCAACTTGTTTGAGATCCATTTTTGACCCCAGCCACAGCAATTTTAGATTTTAGATTTTGGATTTTGGATTCTATTAGGTTAATCCAAAATCCAAAATCCCTAATCCAAAATTGATTACAGAGTGTCCATTGCCTCGAACTCGAACTTGATTTCCTTCCACAGTTCGCAAGCAACAGCCAACTCAGGACTCCACTTGCAAGCTTCGCGGATCACGTCGCCGCCTTCGCGCATCAAGTTGCGTCCTTCGTTACGAGCTTGGACACAAGCTTCCAAGGCAACACGGTTGGCAGTAGCGCCAGGAGCATTACCCCAAGGGTGTCCCAAGGTGCCGCCGCCGAATTGCAGGCAGGAGTCATCGCCGAAGATTTCAACCAGCGCAGGCATATGCCATACGTGGATACCACCGGAAGCTACGGGCATCACACCAGGCATAGAAGCCCAGTCTTGAGTGAAGAAGATACCCCGTGCGCGGTCTTGTTCGATGTGGTCTTCGCGCATCAAGTCTACGAAGCCCATCGTGATGCCTTTTTCGCCTTCCAGTTTACCGACAACGGTACCGGAGTGGAGGTGGTCGCCACCAGACATCCGCAAGCACTTAGCCAATACGCGGAAGTGGATACCGTGGTTCTTCTGACGGTCGATCACGGCGTGCATGGCGCGGTGAATGTGCAGCAGAATACCGTTACGGCGGCACCATTTGGCGAGGGTGGTGTTAGCGGTGAAGCCACCCGTCAGGTAGTCGTGCATGATGATCGGTGTGCCGATTTCCTTAGCGAATTCAGCCCGTTCCATCATTTCTTCGCAGGTGGGAGCAGTCACGTTTAGGTAGTGACCTTTGATTTCACCTGTTTCAGCTTGAGCTTTTTCAATGGCTTCTTGTACAAACAGGAAGCGATCGCGCCAGCGCATGAAAGGCTGGGAGTTAATGTTTTCGTCGTCTTTGGTGAAGTCCAAACCACCGCGCAGGACTTCATAGACGGCACGACCGTAGTTCTTAGCTGATAAACCGAGCTTCGGCTTAATCGTACAACCCAGCAAAGGACGACCGTACTTGTTCAGTTTGTCGCGCTCAACGGTAATCCCGTGAGGAGGGCCTTGGAAGGTTTTGAGGTACGCAACAGGAATTCTTAAGTCTTCCAAGCGCAGCGCACGTAAGGCTTTGAAACCAAACACGTTGCCCACCAGAGAGGTCAACAAGTTGGTAACAGAACCTTCTTCAAACAAATCCAGGGGATAAGCAATATAGCAAATATACTGGTTGTCTTCGCCTGGTACTGGTTCGATGTCGTAGCAACGACCTTTGTATCTATCCAGGTCTGTCAGCAGGTCTGTCCATACTGTTGTCCAGGTACCTGTGGAAGATTCAGCAGCAACAGCAGCTCCAGCTTCTTCTGGAGGAACACCAGGCTGAGGCGTAACCCGGAAAGCCGCCAAGACATCAGTATCTTTGGGGGTATAGTCTGGGGTGTAATAGGTGAGTTTGTAATCTTGAACTCCGGCCTTATACCCAGTCTTCGTCTGAGTTTTTGTTTGAGAGTAAGCCATGTCTTCCTTCCTGAGGGAATTCTGAAGGTAGTTACGGGTTTTGAGCGATCCCGTACATCTTTCTTTATTGTTTTTTAACTATACCAGGAAGGTAATAAGTTGAAATTCCAATCTTTTTCTGACTTCCATAACTTTTATTTATTAAAACAAATCGTAATATTTTTTTACACAGAAATCCTTGACATATTGGCTAAATTAATAATCTCAATATTTTTTGTGAAACAAGCGATCGCGCACCAAATATTGTATATTAACAAACTTTATTTAAAATAACCATGCTCAAAAGAGCTGAAGCATAGACACTTATCGGAACTAAAGCAAGCATTGTGTAGCTGAGGCAAGATTAAATAGAGTAAATTCAATCCTGTATATCAGCCAAATGAAGAGAGGCGCGATCGCAATGGCATTCTTGAGTAGGCGTATTGGTTTGTTTATCAGTGCCACACTGCTTTCTGTGAGCCTGCCACTGTGGGGAATCATCCAATCACAGCACACCGATAATAGCCGCGTACTGGCTCAACAACCCGTCGAGATAGACCGGGGAGACGACCTCCGCACCTATCCACCATCATCAGCACCACCTGGACGCAGACCCTTGCCCCCGGAACGCCGACGACAAGAAGCAACCCCAATGCCTGCCGATTTTCGCATCACTGCCTTGCAGCCTGGGTATACTGGCAGTCTCTGGGTTGGTTCCTGGCAGAGTTTAACGCGGATTAATCCCAGCACTGGCAACATTTTGGCGCGAATTAGTCTGCCCAACTACACCATCGGCGCGATCGCCCAAGACCGAGTAGGACGAGTTTGGGTAGGAACCTATGAAGGGCTGGTACGGGTAGACCCTCGTAGTAATGAAGTGACAGCGCAAAATTTCACCTTACCTTCTAATCGAGTATTGTCGCTGTTAATTGACCGTCGGGGCTATTTGTGGGTAGGAAGCGATCGCGGTCTTGCCATGATCAGTCCTGACCAGGGATTACTGATGACAACGTTACAAAAGTTACCTGGAGTATCTGCTAACGCCCTCACCCTAGATCGAGAAGGTCATCTGTGGGTAGGAACACTTGAAGGGTTAGTGCGAATAAATACCGCTAACGCCTTTATCCTCAAGCGAGTGAAAGATATCCCAGGCACCACAGTACAAGCCCTCACCCTAGATTCCGACGGGAAAATTTGGGCAGGAACACCCAACAGTTTGTTAGTCATTGACCCCAAAACAGGTGATGTGTTGCGTTCTGTAACCCCACTGCGGGGGCGCAACGTTACCTCTGTGCGCTTTGCACAAGATCGCAGTGTTTGGGTAGGTACAGAGAACGGTCTGCTGAGATTGAATCCCACTACTGGGGCTGTCTTGGATCAAGTTGCCAACCTGCCTTCTAGCCGGATTCTTTCCCTAGCAGCTGATGTCAGTAATAAGTTGTGGGTAGGAACCAGCGAAGGACTGGCTTGGATCAGCTTGACAACCGGGCGCGTCACACCACATTTAGCCTTTGTTCGTGGCGAGGACAACGAGCAAGTGTTCACTCCGTAGCTATACGGAATAATTCAGCAGGAAGTTGAAGTTTAATACCGATGACTTCTAGTTAATTAAGGTTGACACTTCCATGCTGAAAAAACTTGCCAAAACAATTGCCAGTGTTGCTATTGCTGCTGGTGCTGTATCTACTATCGGTCAAAGCGCGATCGCACAGGCTACCAATCCCGGAGACATTGCAATTAATACCATCCGCATCGAAAGCACCCTTGATGCCAGTGCTAGAGTGCGCCAAGGTTATTTTGAAGTTCCTAACCGAAATACTACCATTTCTGCCTTCGGTGGTCGGATGCGCCTGTATGATGCTCACATGGCGCGGATGATTGCCTTGAGTCATCAATTTTACTGCCAGCAACCCTACTCTGGTGGAATTGAAAAGGTAATGGTGTGGGACTACCGCGCCAACAACGGTAGAATCAACATGGGTACTTTTAATATGCCCTGCACGTTGGTAGAGCAGACAGTAAGCGCCTATGGTCTTGGTAGATCAGTACCAATGGAAGTAGAGCTTCCGGACGGATCTATAGGGGTTTTCAACGTGCGTACCCTAGATATTCAAGACGGCAGAGAAACTAGAGATTTCCTGAGATTTGTGCAAAGTATTAGACCAGAGCGCTGAAATAGTTTTTAGTTAGTAGTTAAGTAGGGCGGGTCATACCCACCCTACTATTAGCTAACAACATCAAACCTCAAGACGCTATAAATCGCGTCTAGAACAAAACTCCTAACTTGTTTATGGCAATCACCACCCAGCAATTAATCCAGTGGAAACAGCAACAGCGTCCAATTGTGACGCTGACAGCTTGGGATTATGCGATCGCGCAACTATTAGACGCAGCTGGGGTGGATATCATCCTAGTGGGAGATTCGCTGGGGATGGTGGCGCTAGGATATGAAACAACGCTCCCATTAACGCTAGATGAGATGATACACCATGCCTCAGCGGTGTGTCGCGGTGTCAACCGGGCGTTAGTAATGTGCGATTTACCGTTTTTGACTTATCAAGAAAGTTCCCAACAAGCGATTCACTCAGCGGGAAGAATTTTGAAGGAAACGGGCGCTCAAGCGGTGAAAATGGAGGGAGGATATCCGGCAATGGTAGAAACTATTGCTAGAGTCGTGCAAGCTGGTATTCCGGTGATGGCTCATGTAGGTTTAACGCCGCAATCGGTACATCAGCTAGGCTACCGACAACAAGGGAAAACACCAGAAGCAGGTGAGAAGATTTTACTTGAAGCGATCGCTCTTGAACAAGCTGGTGCCTTTGCCGTTTTGTTGGAACATATCCCCGCCCAGTTAGCGTTGCAGATTACTCAAAAGTTGTCGATTCCTACCATTGGGATTGGTGCTGGTGTTCACTGCGATGGACAGGTACTCGTCACCGCCGATTTATTAGGGCTTTCCTCTCGACAGCCGCCTTTTGCCAAATCTTACGCCAATCTGCAAGAAACAATTACCCAGGCAGTACAAGAGTTTAGCGGTGAAGTGCGATCGCGTCAATTTCCATCGCAGCAACCTTAAACGTAGAGTTAGGCAAAATAAAACTTTGCGTAACTTTGGACTATTCTTGGCGTTCTTTGCGTTTAAAAATAAATTTGGATCATAATAACGGGTCAAGAGGCTCGCAAAAATTGTTCACACCAAGCTGACCCACATACATCAAAACGGGCGTTACTAGGAGACTTGGGCAAAGTTTTGTTGCTGCTAAATGTCCCATCATTAAGGCAAATTGTTCATTTACCAGATCGTCGCGAAATTCTTCCTGACAGATAACAGCACGGCATTTTTTAGCTAAACCTGCGAACCATTCTGCATTAGCTATATCTGGTTGCTGTCCGACTCGAATTGCCAGCACCATCGCCGCATCTTCTAAATCTCCTTCACAGTCTTCTATCACATCCAGAGATATTAGAGCATCGGGATAATCTGCCAAATCAGAGCGAAATTTTGCAATGTCTTCGGATGTAACTGTAGTCATGGGATTGTTCTTAAAAGTAGTCTAGCTAAAACTCAGCTAGGCAATTACAACCATTGTGCCTCACCCAAAGAAAAAGGTGGGCTTTTGCCCACCTTTGTTGTTTGTAGAAACACCGATTTATTCCATCTTCTGGCAATCGGTGAAGCTTTTAGCGGTTAGACACCCACTAATTCAAGGGCTTCGGAACCAGCAAGCTGACGTGCGATCGCCATCCGCGTTTCCAGCTTGGCAACGCTAAACTGGTTGCGGAGATACTCTAGATGAGCCACGGCGTTAGCCCGTTCAGCAGTTAAGCGCATCACCGTATTCAGTGCGTGTTGGTACTCCAGATTCACCATTAACAATTCAAAGCGGCGACCTTTGCGTTGATTATCGTTTTTCAAATCAGGCTCGAATGCTACGCTTTTATCAGCACTCGCTTCCATCCGGTTAACTACCATTTCCGCTGCGGTAAGCTGAGAATCAATCTCATTAACAGTTTGTGCAGCTTGAGCGATCAGAGCTGGATATTGACTCAGTTTCATTTGCATCTTAAGCGACAAGAATACTTGTATAGAAAATTCTGTACTAGCCCGCCTGCGCGGGCTAGAGTTCGTTCGCCCTTGACTTTTGTCGTCAAGGCTTCGCCACTAATTCCTTCCGTTGCGACTTTTGCGTTGCTGACACATCCACGGAAACCCTCTCTGGCTGGGCAATGGGGGCTTTCTCCAAAACCTGAACTTCGATATGGACAGCAACCAGGTAAGAACCAGCCTCCTCTCCCACTGCATCGGCAATCAAGGCCGCCAAGTCAGGCCGTTCAGCAGTGATCGGGTTCCTCAAGGTGCAACGATCCCATTCATGCTGCGCGGAAGGATTGAGGTTGAGAATGTAGTGCTTGGTCATGGGATAAAAACTTGACTCCATATGGGGTTCAGGCATTTGCTCGACTTGATTAGCCCACCTCTTTATTATAGTATATTTGTACTAAATGTGGCTGTTATAGGGTCGATTTCTACCCATTTTTTTATGTGCTGCTACAAACAGATACCCCCTTGCCTGATCATGATTAAAGGGGCAAGGGGGTATCTGTGAAATGCTTGAGTAATCAAGAGTTGAGCGTCATGAACCAGCAATTATCAGCAACTACCGGATTAGCATTTTAGACTCGTGTCCATCCATCTGAGCTTTGGCTGGTAAAGATTGGTTAAACCAAATCTCCTGCTGAGGTAACGGAATCGGCACGCCAGCCTCATCAAAAGCTACTTTCAGGCGGCGGCGAAACTCCCGCGCTACGTCCCATTGCTTCAAAGGCTGGGTTTTAATCCAGACGCGGATAATTACGCCCCGTTCTCCAAAATTATCAACTCCCAGCACTTGGGGTGCCTCCAAAATTTGCTGTAGCCAAATCGGGTCGCGGCTCATTTGTTGGGCAACATCATCAATCAGCTTCAACGCCTGATCCACATTAGTGTCGTAAGCAACAGGAATATTTAAGTCAGCCCGCGACCAGTTGCTGGAAAGGTTGGCAACGATTTTGATTTCGCTGTTGGGAATCGTGATCAATCGCCCTTCAGCATCGCGGACTTGGGTAATTCGCAGATTGATGTATTCCACTAAGCCGCCGACATCTCCTACAGCGATCACATCGCCGACTGCATACTGATCTTCTACGATGATTAAAAAGCCGTTAATCGCATCTTTAATCAGGTTTTGGGAGGCAAGAGACACGGCAACGCCAACTAAGCCAGCACCAGCCAGCAAGGGGGCAATATTCACTCCCAACGCAGTCAGGGCAACCAAGATGCCAATCCCGATGCAGCCGAGGGTGGTAATGCTTTTGGTGACGGCAGAAATGGTAGAAACTCGCAGTTGGACGCGGCGGGAGGCTTCTGGGGTGAGTAAATAACTACTGGCTAAAGCAGCGGCGAATCGGTCAGTCAGGACGTAGGATAGACGAATTACCACGTAAGTACCCAGTCCGACAATTCCCACCAGCAAAGGAACTTGTAGGGCAGAGAGGGCTAAAACCTGGACTATACGGGTGTAGGGAAACAAACCCAGGATAATCAGCCCTCCACCACCCCAAATGCCGCCTTGAGCCAGTTGATACAGACGGCGCTGAACTTCTTGTAAATTTCCCTTTTGCTGTTGAGTCAGTTGGGTGGTAACTGGATGACCTGTTGGGGGACTAGCGGATGCTGCTAACCGTATTTGCGATCGCTTGCGCCAACGTTCTAGGCTCCAGCTAGCCACCACCATCCCCAAAATCAAACTACCAGCGATCGCGCTAGATCGAGTTATAAACTGGGGTTCTCGTTCCTGTTTCGCCCGAATCAAACCCTCTTGCAGCGATTCTCTCACCTTTTGGGCCCGTGTATCCAAATCTGCCCCTTGCAGGTTCGCATCCGGTTGTGTAACCGTCAGCACAGGTTGATCGTTGACAACAATAACTGGCAAATTATTTTGCTTTGCGATCTCAACTTGCAGTTTAGCGGCATCATCCTGCATATATTGGTTGCTAATATTTTCCAATCTCTGCTGAATATCTTGAATCCGCGCTGGTAGCTCCGATTTTGGTGCTGCGACTTGAAACAGACAGCGACCATCCAAACGGATGCAACCAGCAACTACATTGCTTTGCGAGTCATTCAGCGGCCAGCTGGGAATGGGCAGTTGCAAATTCTGCGGCAGTGGGGTTTGTGCCTGAACTGGAGATACTACCCACCCAGCGAGCAGAATTGATCCAGCTAGACTTGCCAATGCCTTTGGGCGATTCGCCCAATCAGATTTAGAACGCATTTCCAACCTCCGGAATATGCTTTTGAACACAAGTACACCAGTCTGAAGCAGACTAAGTACAGCTGCCTATGTTAGTCACGCATCTCCAGATGCGTGTGATTTTGAGTCTGAGTTTTGAATTTTCAATCAAGAAGTTCTTTTACATTCAACATTTAAAAGCATTTAGGACTTCCATCTGAGGACTGAGGCTACCGTTTTACCTGCTGAGTCGAGTAATCTAGTGAGAACTGCAAGTTTAATTTTTGTTGAGAAGCCAATCTAATGACTGCAACTGTTACTCAGCCCAAGCACGAAGTCAAAGACCTCTCCCTCGCGCCCTCTGGCAAACAACGCATTGAATGGGCAGGTAGAGAGATGCCCGTGTTGAAGCAAATACGCGATCGCTTCGCCCAAGAAAAGCCCCTCGCAGGTATTCGTTTAGTCGCCTGCTGTCACGTCACGACCGAAACAGCGCATCTAGCGATCGCCCTCAAAGCCGCTGGTGCTGATGCCCTGCTCATTGCCAGCAATCCCCTCTCCACTCAGGATGACGTGGCTGCCAGCCTCGTCGCCGATCATGGCATCCCCGTATTTGCCATGAAAGGTGAAGATGCCGAGACTTACACTCGCCACGTGCAAATCGCCCTCGACCACAAACCCAACATCATCATTGACGATGGTAGCGATGTGGTTGCTACCCTGATTCAGGAACGTCAACACCAGATTGCCGATTTGATTGGCACCACTGAAGAAACCACAACGGGCATTGTCCGCCTCCGCGCCATGTTCAAAGATGGCGTTCTCACTTTCCCCGCCATCAATGTCAACGACGCTGACACCAAGCACTTCTTCGATAACCGTTACGGCACCGGGCAATCCACCCTGGATGGCATTATCCGCGCCACCAACGTTCTCTTAGCTGGTAAAACGATTGTCGTTGCTGGCTACGGCTGGTGCGGCAAAGGCACGGCACTCCGCGCGCGGGGAATGGGTGGTAACGTGATTGTTACCGAGATTGACCCCACCAAAGCGATTGAAGCGGTGATGGATGGTTTCCGAGTGCTGCCAATGGCAGAGGCCGCCCCTGTAGGCGATTTGTTTATTACTGTCACTGGCAACAAGCACGTCATTCGCGCCGAGCATTTCGATGTCATGAAAGACGGGGCGATGGTTTGCAACTCCGGTCACTTCGACATCGAAATCGACCTAAAGTCATTGGGTGCCAAAGCGACTGAAGTCAAGGAAGCGCGGAACTTCACCCAAGAATACCGTCTCCAGAATGGTAAATCTGTTATTGTGCTAGGCGAAGGGCGTTTAATTAACCTGGCGGCTGCGGAAGGACATCCCAGCGCAGTCATGGATATGAGCTTTGCCAACCAAGCTTTAGCTTGCGAACACCTCGTCAAAAACAAAGGCAAGCTGGAACCTGGTTTGCACTCCATTCCAGTCGAGATTGACAAAGAAATTGCACGGCTGAAGTTGCAAGCAATGGGCGTTCAAATTGATAGCCTCACCCCAGATCAAATCGAGTACATTAACTCTTGGACTTCAGGCACATAAAAAGTAGTCAGTAGTCATTAGTTATTTGGGAGCCAGAGCCTGCTTTCCTTCGTTCCCAGGTTCAGCCTGGGAACGAAGATATAGAGGCTCTGCCTCAGTTTTTAGTGCAGTATCTCAGTAATAACGCCATTAATCAAAGGAATTCACTCAATGGTTGAATGGATAACCAACACAATGCAATCTCTGGGCTATGTCGGAATAGGACTGCTGATGTTTTTGGAGAACCTATTCCCTCCTATTCCCTCAGAATTGATCATGCCGCTAGCAGGTTTTACGGTGGCAAAAGGGAACATGAACTTTGTGCTGGCGGTTACAGCCGGAGTGATAGGAACTATGTTGGGCGCACTGCCCTGGTACTATGTGGGCAAACTCGTAGGCGAGGAAAATTTAAAGCGATTAGCCAACAAGTATGGCAAGTGGATTGGGCTATCCAGCAAGGATATCGATAAGGCAGATAATTGGTTTGATAAGCACGGCGGTAAAGCAGTGTTTTACGGCCGCTTGGTTCCGGGAGTTCGCACTTTAATTTCGCTTCCGGCAGGCATCAGTGGTATGCCGTTGGTGCCTTTTTTACTGTACTCAACCCTTGGCACTACATTATGGGTGGGTTTGCTGACCTATGCCGGATACGCCCTGGGAGACAACTATGAGCTTGTGGAGCAGTATCTTGGCCCGGTTTCTAAAATTGTGTTTGTGGTTCTAGTTGTTGCCTTTGTTATCTGGCTTGTGATGAAACGGAAGAAGAAACAAACTTAGAGATATAGAGGCGTTTGAAATTGAATTAAACCGGATTTTATCCTCCTAATAATATTAATTAGGAAAATGTTAAATGCTTTTTAATTTACCGTATTTGGTTTATAATACCTATGCGGTAAAAGGTAAATACTGACTTCTGATAAACTGAAATGCACCATTGTAAACAATCGAGAGGCAGAGTCTCGATTTGATAAAAATGCAAAATTTCAGTTTATAAAAAGTCGTAAATTTAATCTGTGTCGAGGTAAAATTGCTGCCATTTTTACTACTTTTTCTTCTTGCCCAAGAACCAACACCTGCACCAAAAGAAGTGGTGCAACCTCAAGAGGTTTTCCCACTACCAGGGAACCTGGATAAGGTTCCAGTTTTTAATAGCAATAGCCCGGAATTGGTGCAGACAGAGGGAATTTTGTTGTCTACATTTCCCCCTACTGGCAAAATTCCAAATGCTCACTTAAATTTGCCACTCCAGGGACGCTTTGATGTGTTTGCCCACCACATCGCTAAGGTGGCGACTCCAGAAGACTTGCGGACTCTTTATCTGGGGATAATCGTGCATAATCCCGGTACGAAGGCGGTGACGGTAGATATCTTGCAGGCGGCGAGTTATCTGAGTCAGCCGGATGCGCCCTTTGTACCGATGCCTTCTGTGCAGGAGAATCCCTTGGGTAGAGTTTACGCTGGCCCAGGCGATCGCGTAAGTAATGACATTTTGCGGGGCATTCGTCAGGCAGGTTTTCCCGCCCAGTTAGTCATTCCACCAGGGCAAAGTAAACTGTTGTTCAATCAGCCGATTCCGGTGAAGACGCTAACGCCGCCGTTGAATGGTCGCTCTACGTTGATGCGGCTGCACAGCGACGCGGATGTGTATATTGCTAGTTTAGGGATGTATGCGCGGCAAAATCCTGATGGCAGTGAAAGAGCACCAACGTTGTCAGAATGGCAGACGCTGTTAAATAGTGGTAGTTTAGCAGGGCCGCGCGATCGCGCTCCCACACCACCAGAACAAAGCAACGGTCAATTTCTCTACGGTCGTGTTGCTGGTGTTGCCCAAGGTTCTGTTTGGAAAGCTAGGCTGGTGGAAGTTCCATCTGCCCAGCATCGCAGCATTCCCCCGCGAGGATCGGCGTTTTCCTATGCTTTAAATACCCTGCCTCGTGGCACGCTAGGCACCTACCAGAGTCAAAGTGCGCCCATGAAGGTGCGTTATCCAGACACCGCCTATCGCGCTCACGGCAACTACGGCATTCAATACAGCCTGAGTTTACCGTTAATCAATGACACCAGCGATACCCAAACTGTGACTGTGGCTATCCAAACACCGATTAAACAGGATCAGCTGCAAGGGGGACTGCGTTTTTTGGAACCACCCGCACCGCAAGTCTTTTTCCGGGGTACTGTCCAGCTCCGCTACAACAATGACCGAGGTCTACCGCAAATTCGTTACGTGCATTTAGTACAGCGTCGTGGTCAACAGGGAGAACCTTTGGTAACTTTGAAGATGCCACCAGGAGATACACGTTTGGTGCAAGTAGACTTTCTCTATCCCCCAGATGCTACCCCGCCCCAGGTTTTGACTGTGAGAACGCAAGCAAATTCGTCGGAAGATGCTCTTGTTAAATGAAGCAGAACTAAACATTTACAACAAATTTAATATAATTCTTATGGGAATTTAACCATAAGTTAATTAAATTACGTATAAGTATAAGTATTGCTCGAAAAAAAGAATAAGTTTATATAAAATACTAAAAAAGTAAGAGAAAAATAGATGCAAGCTGCACAAACCCAAATTAGAGAAAAAACTTCAGGGTAATTATTGCAGCGAGAAAGGGTTTGAGTTCGGCAATAATAATTTTGGCGAGAGTTATATGAATAATTCTGAGAAAAGCCTGCGTTGTCTGCTGGTAGTTTTTCCGTTATTAGGAGTTATCAGCAGTAAATCGGTACAGGCTCAAACGTCTATTGTTCCAGCGGCTGACGGCACTGGCACTGATGTTGTGCAAAATAGCGAGCGCTTCGACATCAGCGGCGGACAGAAATCTGGGGCGAATCTTTTCCACAGCTTTGAGAAATTCGGACTCAACTCAAACCAAATTGCCAACTTTCTCTCCCAACCAGGTATTGAAAATATTTTGGGGCGCGTCGTTGGTGGCGATGCCTCGATTATTAACGGTTTGATTCAAGTTACAAATGGGAAGTCTAACCTCTTCCTGATGAATCCAGCAGGCATTGTATTTGGCGCTGGAAGCAGTCTCAACGTACCTGCTTCCTTCACAGCGACTACAGCCACCAGCATTGGCATCGGTTCGCACTGGTTCAACGCACTGGGTGACAATAACTACGCAGCACTGACGGGCAATCCCAACGCTTTTGCTTTCGCCGTCAGTCAACCTGGAGCGATTGTCAACGCTGGCAACCTCAGCGTAAGGCAGGGAAAAAACTTAACCTTACTAGGCGGCACAGTTGTCAGTACAGGGCAACTAAAGGCACCAGGAGGTAACATCACTGTAGCAGCCGTACCTGGCGATCGCGTAGCCCGCATCACTCAGCAAGGACTGCTGCTAGGTTTGGAAATCCAACCGCTGGCAACGACGGACACTGAACCTGGAAGCTGGACTTTGCCGATTCCCACATTACCCCAATTGCTGACTGGCGGGGATGCAGGCAATGCTACTGGAGTGACAGTTAACAACAACGGACAGATAGAACTCACCGGATCTGGCATTGCGGTGGAAAACGGGGATATAGTCGCTAAGAAAGTGACAGCCGAGGTAACAACGCTATCTGCCAACAACAATCTGACCTTAGTAGAAAGCCAGCTAGAGACGACAGGAAATATGCAATTGCTGGCGCAGGACACAGTACGAGTCCGAGACACCCAGGCGAATCCTGCTTTACTTCAGGCAGGGGGGGATCTACTAATTCAAGGCAATTTAGGAGTTGATATCTTTGCCTTAAATCATCCGGCAAGTGGTGTGGTTTCTGGTAAAAATACACTGTTGCGCTCTCCTAACCCAGTTATCGGTGACGCTCACTTCACAACAGGTGGCAGCTTCAAAATTGAGCAATTGGATGGAAGCGTGGGGAATCTATCGAGTCCTAACGACCCGATTATTCTGGCAGCTGGAGATGTGACTCTAGGAGACTATGAGGGAGCTTCACTCCATATTTTGGCTGGAGGTAGCGTCACGCTGGGCAGTGTCACGATTACTGGTACAGACTCAATAACAAATACGATTAATCCTAATAATCCCGATCCTTTCCTTGCCAGTTTGGCAAATGTCAAATTGTCCAATGGGACGACGGTAACAATTGATGGCAGCGCTAAACCTACGTTAGATATTCGAGCTGGGATCAATTGGGAGTTGTTAGGTGGGACACCAACAAATAGTGTTATTCCACCTTCTGCATTCGATCCATCTACAACCTCTAATTCTCAACCCGTTTTCGCTGGAACAAAAACAGATGCGAGTATTGTAATCGCTGGAGACATTAAGATGATAACTCAGCCAGATGGAGTTATTCTTTTAACAAATCGCTATGTCCCTAACACTTCATCCAGCGGAAAAATTCAAGTTAACGGTTTTATTAATAATAATGGATACTTCGGTCCTTTCGCTAAAGTTGGTGCAGTTTTACTTGACTCTCGAACCACCATATTAACGAAAGACATCAATACTGATGGTGATTCCGTAAATCTGTCTGCCATAGGAAACATAACATCAGGACATATCTTCACGGGTGGGCTGAGTGGATCTGCTAATAGTGCTGTCGTTTTGTCTTCTACAGCAGGAAATATTGTAGTTAATAGTATTGATACGGGTAGTGGTGGAATTGACATTACAGCAGCTGGTCTTTTCCAAGCTAAGAGTTATACTATTCCTGCATCTCTTTTACAAGCGCAGGTTAAACTCAAAGACGATCCAGAATTATTGAGTTTTCTTCAAAGCGAAAATCCTGCGGTTGATCCTGAAAAAGTAGTAACAGTATATAGACAAAATTTTCCATCTAGTCTGCATGCTAGACCGAATAGCAGTAAAAAGGATGGGGAAATCAATGCCCCGATTAGTATTCGGTATGGAGGTGGAGGTGCAACTACACCACTTGTATCAAAAGAGTTTAATATTAATAGTACCAAAGGTAGCATTCTGATCCGAGGTGGAGACGGAGGTTTTAATGTGGGACCAGCGATCGCAATTAATGGCGAACTTTTCACTGGTTTCACTAAAAATGAAATCTACACACCGCTTGTTTATGGTTCAAATAACTTCCCCAATAACGTTAGCGGTACGGTAGCAGCTATCACCGTAGGAGCTGGAAATAACATTTCGTTTTATGGGTCTACTCAAAATATCCCTTTTCCCCCAAGCGTCCAAAACCCCAACCCTACTACAAATCCTGGGACTAATCCTAACCCTAATCCGAATCCGGGCACTGGTATTAACACGAATACTGGGAGTGGCACTAACACAAATATTGGTACTAATATCGGCACTAACACAAATACTGACACGAACATCGTTGCCAACACGAATGCTGGCACTAATATCGGCACCAACACGAATGCTGGCACTAATATCGGCACCAACACAAATACTGGCACCAACACTAATACGAATACTAGCAATGGCACCAGCACGAATAGTAACAGCGATACGGCTACGGATAAAGCTGACAGACCAACAACAACAGATATACAGCTGATTGCGCTGAGAGATAGTGCTTCTGCCTCGCGGGAATCCGATGGTAATGATATTCTTGCCTTCGATAACAGCCTCAAAAGCAGCTCAGATGCACCTCATGCGAACCAGGTGACACGGAACAGCGACGGAACGCTGAAATTGTCAACGGCTGAAGCATCTGCTGTGTGCGCTGCACAACTGCAAGATCCGCGATCGCAAAATCTGCAACTACGAGATCCGCGTTGTTTGCAAGAACAACCCGCCGCACCAGTAGCATCAGCGTCAGCTCAAAATAGTCGTAAACTGGCGGCAGATCGACTGTTACAGCAAGGTTTTGAACAGTATCAGCCGAATAAGGTTGAATCTGCTGTCCAGTCTTGGCAACAGGCATTAAGAATTTACCAGGAACTCAAAGACGTTCCGGGGGAAGCTGCTGCTAGAGGTGTTCTGGGTGCGGCTTCTCTGGTTCAGGAAAACTACAGGGATGCGATCGCGCTCTTAGAGCCATTTTTGACTATGGGGCGGGAAAATGGCAATTCTAGTGACCGAGGACAAGCACTCTCAAATCTGGGAATTGCTTACAAAGCTTTGGGAAATTATGCAAACGCGATCGCATCCCATCAGCAAGCTTTGGCAATTATGCAGGAAACCAAAGACCGTCAGGGAGAAAGTCAGATTTTAGTAAATTTAGGTAATACTTATGAAGCTTTGGGTGAATATGACAAAGCAATTAAATCTTATCAGCAGAGTTTAACTATTGTACGGGAAATTAAAGATCGCCAAGGGGAAGGGACAGCATTAGGAAATTTGGGAGCTATTTACGCTAATTTGGGCAAGTATGAGGAAGCAGTTAAATCTTACGAACAGAGTTTAGCGATCGCCCGAAAAATTAACCACAAGGAAGGACAAGCAAGTTCCCTAAACAATCTCGGATCTGCTTACCACGTTCAAAGCGCTCATGTCAAAGCACTAGGATACTATCAGCAGAGTTTAGCGATCGCTCTCACAACTAGCAATCGCCAGTTGCAGCAGAAAGCGTTAGGAAATTTAGGAATTGCTTACGAAGATTCAGGTGACTACGCCAAAGCAATTGAACATCACGAGAAAAGTTTAGATATCGCGCGATCGCTTGGTGACAGACGCGGCGAGGGAATGGCTTTGAATAATCTAGGACATACCCTATTTACCTCTGGCAAACTCCCAGAAGCAGAAAAAAAACTCCGCGATGCAGTTGAAGTTTTGGAATCTCTGCGACCGGGATTAAATGATATCCACAATGTCTCACTTTTTGATACGCAAGTTCTTACCTACAACCTGCTGCAACAAATCCTCATCGCTCAGAAGAAAGAAGATTCTGCTTTAGAAATTTCCGAACGGGGACGAGCGCGTGCTTTTGTACAGTTACTGCAACAGCGGTTATCTCCTGAATCATCTGCTCGATCTAAAACTAATTTAAACCCTCCAACAATCGCGCAAATCAAAAAAATTGCTAAAGAACAAAATGCCACGCTGATTGAATATTCAATTGTTCCTGAAGAAGAATTCAAAGTACAAGGTAAACTCCGAGGTAAAGCCTCTGAACTCTTTATTTGGGTAGTTCAGCCTACAGGTAAAGTGGCGTTTCGCTCAGTTGACCTTAAACAGCTACGGCGGCAAAAAAATTCATTTGAAGATTTGCTGGCTAACAGTCGTATTTTACACCGCCCTAATCTTGGCCAAGGAGAAGCTGCTAGAGAGCAACTTCATCAAGTGTTGATTCAGCCGATTGCTGAATTCCTGCCCAAAGACCCAAATTCCCACGTAATATTTATTCCGCAAGGCAGGTTGTTCCTACTGCCTTTCCCGGCGCTAAAAGCTCGCAATGGCAAATACTTAGTCGAGCAACACACAATCCTAACAGCTCCATCTATTGAGGTGCTAGACTTAACGCGCCAGCAACAGCAACGTATAGAAACGTTGCATAGAACGTCTCAACATAGCAAAGATGTGCTAGTGGTGGGCAATCCGACAATGCCGACAATGCCCGCAAAACAGTCTGGGCAAACGCCTAAGCAACTAGACCCATTACCGGGTGCCGAACAGGAAGCACAGATGATTGCTAAACTTTTGAACACCACGGCGATTATAGGCGACAAGGCAACTAAGGTTGATATTGTGCCGCAGATGTCCAAGGCGCGGCTGATTCATCTAGCAACGCACGGATTACTTGATGATATTCAAGAATTAGGCGTTCCTGGCGCGATCGCTCTGGCTCCATCCAAGAATGATAATGGATTCCTCACTTCAGGAGAAATCTTTGACTTGAAGCTAAATGCTGAACTTGTGGTATTGAGTGCCTGTAATACGGGACGCGGTGAAATTACTGGAGATGGTGTCATCGGGCTATCGCGATCGCTGATTTCAGCAGGGGTACCCAGCGCGATCGTATCCTTGTGGGCGGTGCCTGACGAGGCGACTAACCTTCTAATGACAGAATTTTATCGAACTCTACAAACAAACCCTAATAAAGCCCAAGCATTGCGAAGCGCAATGTTAGCGACGATGAAACAGTATCCAGAACCGTTAGACTGGGCAGCATTTACCCTAATTGGGGAAGCCCAGTAGAAATAAGGATACATATCTGGGAGTGAGGTTTACCAGCCCTGCCAAAATGAGAGACACTGATAGGATCGAGAAGGATTCATAAATTTTAATACTTATCCACTCATGACTCTGGGCAACCTGCGGGACCTTTATCAACAGGTCATTCTCGAACACTACAAGAAGCCACGGCACAAAGGCAAAACTAATCCGGTGCATCGGTATCAGAAAGGACATAATCCTTCCTGTGGCGATACGATTGAGCTGACGTTGCATCTAAACGATGCGGGCAACACCATAGAAGAAGTAAAGTTTGAAGGAGAAGGCTGCGCGATCGCTATGGCTTCTGCTGACTTGATGGCGGATGCCTTACGAGGAAAGAGTGTAGGCGAAGCGCTGGAAATGGTTGAACGCTTCCAAAACATGATGAAAGGGCAAGCTGAGTTTCCTAAAGAACAGCGAAAGCTAAACGTCATGCAAGGCGTTTCTCAGTTCCCAGTCAGAATCAAATGCGCTAACCTTACCTGGCATACTTTAAAAGCTGCCCTGGAATTGCCCAATGGCAATTCAGGGAATGGCTTTATCAGTAATGAAAAAGAAGACGCTTGATCTGCCATGCTAACGACTGCTGCTTTTTTAAACTATGCCAAGTGGGCGGGTATCCTCACCCTAGCCTGCGGTGTTTTGGCAGGGCTGGGGTTCATTTTGCAATGGGGTATCCGGTTTCGCCTAGTCGGTGTCACTGGCTTTATGGGCGTACTGACTGGTGGTTTATTTGCCTTGGGTTTGGTGCCGTTAACCCACGCGGTGGTTCCGGGTGCGGTGCGCTATAAGCTGGTTTATGACACTGGGGGCGCGCAGACAGTAATCAAGGTTCCCCCAGAAATTACCGAAACACAATTGGACGCAACCCTGCGTCAAGCCGCCAGCAACTTGTTTTCTTATGGTCGTTTAGGTCAGATAAACAATCAACTCACTATTCGCGCACGCACCGTCATCCATCCAGAACTAGGGGTTTCTAAACCGCTTTACTTGGGTGAGGTGAAGCGGAGTCTCGTCACCCGCGATGATGACCAGTTGGCTATTAAAGTTTATCCGGAAAATATCGCCCAACTGCCAAAACCCAACGCTTGAGCGTTTGTCATTATGAAATCGAGGCGGTTGCTTCCTGATACTGGAAGCAACCGCCTCCGGAAAATTCTATTTATTCGCTGTAAATTTTTTCAAGAAAAATCTTGAGAGATACCGCTATTTAGAATAAAATAGTTCGTTCTATGCCCAACCAATCTTTGCCAGATTTGTCTACTCAAACCGCTAGTTCGTTGTTTTCACTCTGTGTGGCTCCCGGTCGGGTGCTGCGGGGTCAGAAGGCGCTCTCGCAAGCGGGAGAAGCGATCGCGCGTTTGGGGCATCGTCCCTTAATTGTGGGAGGCGATCGCACCCTTGCCGTCACACTACCCCAATTGCAAGCCGTTTTAGAGCAATTAAGCTTTGCCACAGCATCTTATAGTCCAGATTGTAGCGAAGCCAGCCTGGGATCTCTGCGACAAGCAGCCACAGATTCTCAAGCGGATCTGATTATCGGCATCGGCGGCGGAAAAGCATTAGATACCGCCAAATTACTCGCTCATCAGTGTGGGTTGCCAGTAGTCACGATTCCTACCTCAGCAGCTACCTGCGCTGCTTGGACAGCCCTATCCAACGTTTATTCTGACACCGGAGCTTTTCTGTACGATGTCAGCCTCGACCGCTGTCCAGATTTGCTGGTGCTGGATTACGATTTGATTCAGACGGCGCCGCAACGCACCCTGGTAGCTGGTATTGGAGACGCTTTGGCAAAGTGGTACGAAGCTTCTGTGAGTAGCGGTCATTCTGAGCAAAGTTTGCTAATTGCCGCAGTCCAACAGGCGAGAGTCTTGCGGGATATCTTGTTTCAAAAGAGTGCGGCCGCCCTCCTTGAACCAGGTAGTGAAGTCTGGCGCGATGTTGTCGATGCCACAATTTTACTAGCTGGGGTAATTGGTGGATTGGGCGGCGCTCAATGTCGTACAGTAGCAGCTCATGCAGTACACAATGGTTTGACTCACATCCCGGCAGCTCATGGTGCCATACATGGGGAAAAAGTCGCTTATGGTATTCTCGCACAGCTGCGTTTGGAAGAAATGGTACAAGGCAACCAATTAGCTGCTACAGCCAGACAACAGTTATTAAAGTTTTACGCTGAGATTGGACTTCCTCAAACTTTGGAGGATCTGGGTTTGGGTGACATCACTTTAGCTCAGTTGCGGCAAGCGGCTGAAATTGCCTGCGCTGCTAATTCTGATATCCATCGGCTACCCTTTAAAGTTGTGCCTGACGAACTGATGGCGGCAATGGTTTCTACGACAATTGGTCATTTGTCAATAGCTAATGGCTAATGGCTGGCGATTAATTAGCTATCTTTTAAAAATGTTTTGATTGAGTTACGAGGTGGCATTTCATGTTCCAATTCCTAATAAGGATTTAGAGCGCTGCCTCGCTGAAAATATACACCAGTTTACGGATAGGTCTGATGACGTTAGATTGGATTAGCCCAGCCGACAGGCTGCAAGCCCTGCCGCCCTATGTATTTGCCCGCCTGGATGAACTGAAAGCTAGGGCGCGGGAGCAGGGGTTGGATTTAATTGATTTGGGAATGGGGAATCCAGATGGGCCTGCACCGCAGCCAGTGATAGAGGCAGCGATCGCAGCTTTGCACAACCCCGCCAATCACGGCTATCCCCCGTTTGAAGGTACTGGCAGTTTCCGTCGCGCTATCACTAACTGGTATCGTCGTCGTTATGATGTTGACCTCGATCCGGATAGCGAAGCTTTGCCGCTATTGGGTTCTAAGGAAGGGTTGACTCATTTGGCGCTTGCTTATATCAATCCGGGAGATTTGGTTTTAGTACCTTCTCCGGCTTATCCGGCTCATTTTCGGGGGCCAGCGATCGCCGGCGGCAAAATTCACCAGCTGATTTTGAAACCAGAAAATGACTGGGTAATCGATATCGGTGCGATTCCAGATTCTGTAGCAGAACAAGCTAAGATTCTCTATTTCAATTATCCCAGTAACCCCACTGGCGCAACAGCACCCCGTGAATTTTTCAAAGATATTGTTGCCTTTGCTAAAAAGTACGAAATTTTACTCGTGCATGACTTGTGCTATGCAGAGTTAGCCTTTGATGGTTATCAGCCGACTAGCTTGTTAGAAATTCCCGGCGGCAAAGATATCGGTGTCGAGTTTCACACCATGTCAAAAACTTACAATATGGCTGGCTGGCGCGTGGGTTTTGTGGTTGGAAATAGACACATTATTCAAGGCTTACGGACGCTGAAAACTAATCTGGATTATGGCATTTTTGCCGCTTTGCAAACTGCTGCCCAAACAGCGTTGGAATTGCCAGATGAATATGTCAATCAGGTATGCGATCGCTATCGTCGTCGCCGCGATTTTCTAATTCAAGGTTTAGGCGAATTGGGTTGGAATATTCCCAAACCAAAAGCCACAATGTATCTCTGGGTTCCTTGTCCGGTGGGGATGGGTTCCACAGATTTTGCTTTGTCAGTGTTGCAGCAAACTGGTGTGGTTGTAACGCCGGGGAATGCTTTTGGTGCTGGCGGTGAAGGTTATGTGAGAGTAAGTTTGATTGCGGAATGCGATCGCTTGGGTGAAGCCTTGCGCCGCTTTAAAGAAGCGAATATCCGCTATCAACCGTGAACTGTCATCTCTGGTTAACCCTCAATACATTGAATTACCTGTAGGGCGGTCGTCTCGCCTACAGGTAATTGCGTGTTTAATTGAACCGTATGAATATCTATGCAGCCACCGCCTCCAAGGAATTTCTCCGCAGCAAGTTCATCAATTCATCCTTGTAATCGTGGAAAATAGAGTGGCGCTTAACAGCATGGGTGCGATTAGGCAGTTCGATGGGGATTTCTTTGCTCACCGTACCGGGACGCGCACTCAGGGCGTAGATCCGATTAGAAAGGAAAACTGCCTCTTCTACATCATGGGTGATCATGAAAACCGTGAGACGATTGCGTTCCCACAGTTCCAGCATAAACTGTTGCATAGATTCTTTAGTGTGAATGTCCAATGCGCCAAAAGGTTCATCCATCAACAGCACTTTCGGTTGCGAAGCAAGGGCGCGGGCGATCGCTACTCGTTGCTTCATGCCGCCAGATAGTTCCTTGGGCAGCGATCTAGCAAATTCCGTCAACCCGACTATACTCAGATAGTAACTGGCGCGATCGCGTCTTTCCTTTTTTGATATTCCCTGAAGTTTTAGTCCAAACTCTGTATTTTCTTGCACGTTCATCCACGGGTAAAGCGTGTAGTGCTGAAACACCATACCCCGATCCGGCCCTGGCCCAGCGACACGCACGCCATCAATCTTAACTTCCCCTGTCGTCGGGGTATCCAGTCCGGCAATCTGCCGTAGCAGCGTGGACTTACCAGATCCAGATGCTCCCACAGCACAAATAAATTCACCTTCCTTAATCGTCATATTAATGTCCTTGAGGACAACTAAATTTCCCTGTTTTGTATTAAAGTGCTTGTGCAGATTATTGATTTGCAAGTACATAACTTTAAAACCTCTAAATCGTTAAATGGATATTTAGGATCGACACACTCAGATAGCAGGAAATCTATCGTTTTTGGCTTGCCCAGTTACAAGAAACCCGCATTAGGTACTGAAATAACAGGTCGAATGACAGCCCGATCACCCCGATGACAATTAGCCCGACAAAAATCTCATCAGTCTTGAGAAACCTACCAGCCACGCTGATCCGACGACCCAACCCCTCCGTTGCGGCAATTAATTCTGAGACAATTACCAACTGCCAAGCCGCTGCCAAGTTAATTCGACACGCATCCATGATTCCGGGCAAGACGTGCGGAAAAATTACCTGAAACAACGTCTGCCAACGGTTCCCCCCCAGCGTGTAGGTAGCTTCAATCAATTCTTTAGGCACGAATTTCACAGTATCCATCACCATCAGGGAATTGAAGAAAAAGACACCGATGAAGATCAGGGTAATTTTCGGTGCTTCCCCGATGCCCAGATAGAGGATGAAAAGAGGAATGAAAGCGGGCGCAGGCATATAGCGCATCAACCCGAACAGCGGTTCCAGCAATGCCCGAATACTGGGAAAACTGCCCATCAGGACTCCAACGGGGATGGAAAAAATTGCCGCCAGTAAAAACCCAACACCAACCCGCCACAAGCTAGCCACTGTGTCCTTGAGGAGTTCGCGGGTACTCCACAGCCGTCCAAATGCTGCCATAACTTGGGCAGGGGAGGGCAAAAATTTGGGATCGATGTTCCCGAACATTGTCACCAGCCACCACAGCAGTAGGGGTAGTGCAATGGAAGTGGCGATCAATGCTGCATTCAGAGGTTTGGGAATGTCTTCGCCAATGCGCCAGAAAACAGTGGAAGGCAACATTTTTGATTCGGTGGAAGACTCGTGCGATTTAGGGCTTTGACTCATAAATTCCTCCGTGGCAATCCTCGGCATTGTGACTAGCTTTTAAACGAACCGCACAGGCGCAGAGGAGGAGGAAAGGGAAAAGTTCATAAAGTTAGGATTTTGAAGGAAGTTTAAGGGTTATGCAGTTTGACTGGCAAGAACTGCCGGATACCTATGCTTTTATGGTTTTTTGGGCATAAGCCTTGATGAAGCGGTCATCGAATAGCTTTCTAAGGTCTGGTTTTGTCTTCGCTAGACCCACTTCTTCCAAAAATTTAATCATTTCCTGAGATGCAAACATCAGGGAGGTCATATCGTTGCCCGGTTGAAAGGCTTTCAGGTTATCCTCCACTGAGAATATCCTCGTGCCTTCGGCATACTCTTTGTATTCCTCAACGCTGACTCCCGCCCGATTTGCCATGATTGCGATCGCAGTCTTAGGGTTTTTCTTCATGTAGTCCAGGGTGGCAAACCAGGCATCGACCATTGCCTGTACTCGTTCTGGGTGTTCGTCTGCAAATTTGTGAGTGACTACCAAATGGTCGGGAATTGCCCCTGGAAAGTCTTTGGAACTGAAAAGTTCCTTACTGCCTGCGAGTTTCAGCGCTTGGGTTGTGAAGGGAGCAAATACTGCTACCGCATCAACTTGTCCGCCTACAAATGCTGATGCTGCTTTCCCCGTTTCCAGAGGGACGAATTCAATATCTTTCTGAGTTAAGCCTGCTTTCCTCAGTCCCAACAGCAGCAGGAAGTGATCGACGGCACCTTCTTCAGCTGCGACTTTTTTACCCTTCAGGTCGGCAATGGAGTTGATGCCTTCCCGAACGATTACCTTGTCGTTGCCTGTGGAGTTGTCGTTCACTAGCACTACAACCTGATCTGCGCCACCAGATACTGCGCTAAGGGTATCGTTTAGGGTTTGGCTATTAGCATCGATTTGCTCTGCACTCAAGGTGTTGATGGATTCCAAATAGCCATCAAACCATTTCAGTTCCACTCCCACCTGCTTAGCATCGAATATCTTCTGGTCGTAGGCAATCTGCCAGGGAAACCAACCGGGCCATGCACTGAATCCCAAACGCGCCACACCTGCATTCACCGAGTCAGCCGCCACTGCGGACGAAGTAGTATCGGTAGTGGTGGTAATGTAAACTGCGGGATTAGTGCAACCCACGGCAAGGCTTAAACTAACTAAAAAGAGAGCAAAACAGGACAGTAGCGATCGCCTTTTCATGAGAATCCCCCTTTTTCCTACTCTCGCTCCTTCTTATCTGCTAGAGATCGCTGCATCTAGTAGCGGTTGATTTTGAGATGCTACCTGTGACTTTACCCAATCAAACCAAACGTCTAACCCCTCGCCTGTCTTCGCAGAAACGGGAATAATTGTGGCATAAGGATTCATCTGGCGGACATTAGCGGCAATCCGATTAATATCAACTTCCAGATAAGGAGCCAAATCCATTTTGGTAATCAGCAAGCAATCCGCCTCTTGAAACATTACTGGATACTTAAGCGGCTTATCTTCTCCTTCAGTAATACTAAGCAGAGCAATTTTTGCGTGTTCTCCAACTTCAAATTCCGCAGGACAAACTAAATTGCCGACATTTTCCACCAGCACTAAATCGAAGTCTGAAGGGTTGTATTGATGTTCCAGTTGATGGATACCCCCAGCGACCATTTTTGAATCTAAATGGCAGGAACGACCTGTATTAATTGCAAACACAGGTACTCCATACTGTCGCAACCTATCTGCATCTAATTCTGTAGTCATGTCGCCTTCAATTACGGCGATTTTTAACTCATCTTTCAAAGCAGCGAGAGTTTGTTCCAGCAGCACTGTTTTCCCAGCGCCGGGACTACTCATAACGTTGAAACAAGTAATCCCCCACTTGTCGAAATGCGCCCGGTTATGTTCTGCTCCTTTCTGATTAGCATGGAGCAAGTTAATCCCTAATGCCGCGTCAAATGTTTGGTGCATAAGCTTCTTTATTTGCCTCGTCGAAACTATATTCAATTCTGTCAATTTTCAATTCTCGTCCTGAGCGAATATCCTCCATCGGCGAGTGACACTGAGGACAAGAATATTGCAACCCAATTTCTGGGTTATATTCCTGTTGGCAAGGATGACAGAAGGCAATTAAGGGCTTTTCTTGAACTACCAACTCAACTCCTTCTAAAAAAGTGTTGTGCGCCTGTACCTCAAAAGCAAATTGCAGACTTACAGGCTCCACGCAAGTAAACTTACCAACAATCAGGTGAATTCGGGAAATCTGGGGGCGCTCAGGCTGGGATTGCCACCAGTCTTTTACTGTAAAAATGAGCGCCTTTGTCATGTCAGTTTCGTGCAAGGCTTATCTCCACTCTGCAACTAATTCTGGCTCAGCTTCTTCGTGAATGTAAGCTGGTTTTTCCTTTCTTGGTAGCTGACCTGAAACTACCAAATGTCCCATCGTGTCGCAAATTACACGAGCTGCCATTAATGCAGTCATATCGCTTATGTCGTAGGGGGGAGAAACTTCCACAACTTCCAGTCCGCAGATAGGTGCGCGTTGGACAATTTTGCCCAGCATATAGAGAGCTTCACGGGGCAATAACCCACCGGGTTCAGGCCATCCTGTTCCAGGTACGAAACCTGCATCAATGCAGTCAATATCAAAGCTGATATAAACGCAATCTGTTCCGTCTAATGCTCTTTCTAAAGCAAAGTCTACAGCGTAATCCAGACCCTTTTCTGTAATATCTGTAACCGTCAGGATATTACTTGCTCGTTCTCGATAAAATTTCACGCCTTCACGCGGAACTTGCCAACCACCAATCCCCAATTGAACTAAGTTTTTTGGAGGTGCATTCTTGATGTTGGTGGCATGAAACCAGGGACAGGTGTGCATCCGCTCATCCAGGTCGGTTTCTTGGGTATCTACGTGGCGGTCAAAGTGAATAATTCCCACTTTTTTGTCGCCTAAGTGACGACATATTCCGCGCACTGTCGGATAACCAATGGAATGATCTCCGCCTAAAATTATCGGGAAGGCACCAGAACTAAAGATATGAGCAATACCTTTAGAAATTTGGTCAAAGGACTTTTCGTTATTAGCCGGTATTGTGAAAATATCCCCAACATCGCACAGCGTGATTTGCTCTCGCAAATCTACACCTAATTCAAAGCTATAGGGAGTATAAAGTGCGGAAATACGCCGAATTCCTTGGGGGCCAAAACGAGTTCCTGGTCGATAGGTAGTACCGGAATCATGAGGTACCCCGACAACCGCAACATTGTATTCTCCAACTTTTTTTACATCTTCTAAATAAGGCGCTTTTAAGAAGGTGTTAATTCCGGCGTAGTGGGGTAATTCGCCGCGGGAGAAGGTAGGAATGGAGCGATCGCGTATACTGTCTGCTCCTTCTAACCCTAAGTCTAATCCTCTGGAAACCTCCTGTTGCCAACCGGTCAAAGGCAGTCGCGCTTCTTTTTCCAAAGCTCGTTCAGCTTCACTAGGAGGCTCTTGGGAGTGAGAATCTAAACTCTCAGAAAGGGGGCGATCGCGTTCTTCAGTCATCTTGCAAAATCCTAAAAATTGTTCAATCCCCAACGATTGCAATATCAAAGCCCAGGAAAGCACTAACAGTTAGGTAACTGTTAGATGTCTCTCCCGGGCTTTTTTCCCGCCGTGTCATCAGCTAATCCGATCACGCTGATTAGCTTCTCTTGGACCAGTCGTTTAAACCCTCAGATTCAAACCGGAACCCTAGAAGCTATGAATTTTTCTAGCAGATATTAGCAATAGTTTTCGGGGATCGCTTTTTAAAGCTTAGATATATGTTTATCAACAAATTTACCCAATAAATGTATTAAAAGCTACAATTTATCTTGTTTCCCGGTCTGGAAGGTTGCCTGCATAATGGAAGTGATCGCTATCTTGATCACAATAACTTGAGTAGGGACGCGGAACGGGCGCGCCCCTATAATCTAACTAAATTAAACGCCCAATTCCATACAACATGGGTATCGCGCTTAAAAATGCGATCGCGCCTAAATTAGCCGAGTTAGTGTCTAAAGTTCTCACAGTCAACGCCTGCGGCGCGGTGGCATCAGGAGGATAAATTAAATCAACTTGTACCTGTCGCCGAGTTTTCGGTGCCATTCTCAACGTTAGCAATGGGTCTAAAACCTGACCTGTTCTGTGCCACAAATGCACGTAGCGAGTCTGAGGCTTACCTTGGTCGTCGTTGTAACGCAACCGCACTGTTCCTCGGAAAATTGGGAAATCTTGGGGCGGTTTTCGGAAGCGTAACCCACCTTTACTCAACTTATCTTCCTTCAATGGCGTTTCCAGAGTCACGCTAACAGTTTCAGGTTGATTCGTAGAGTTCATTAAAGGTAAGCTGAGGTTGTATTCAACTCCATAGTTACCATGCGCTTCGTAAGCTGTATCGGGATAGCGTACCAGCATTTTTGCTGTTTGCACTTGACCCGTCCCTAAAGTTCCTAGTTTCAAGCTGCTGATAGGATAAGAAATGGCTTTACCTGATTCGGGAATTGTTAAATGCTGGGCATTTGGTTTATCCACCAGTCGCGCTTTCCATGCAGAACCTGCGGATACTCCCGCCACGCGACTATAGATAAATTTTCCTGTAGTTTGTTGTGGAGGACTCGGCGGTGTATCGCGGGGCCCGGCTAAACCGCCAGTATTTAGTAAAGCTTCCCATTCTAGTTGATTAGGTGCGCGATCGCTACCATCAGGATTTTTCTTAGCATACATTGCTAAACTGGCTGCATAAACCGTGCCATTACTGCGTAAGCGCATCAACGTTGAACGCCCATTTATCGGCTTTTCTAAATCCCGCACCGGAATCGGATGATTCATTAACATCCGGCTTCCCCCTGGTGGAATCGCTAACTGCGCCGGAATATCAGCCTGACGAATCCCCCGCAGGACATCATTCACAGCGCGATCGCCATGTCCTGAGTATACGTCACCTTTAGGATTTTCCACATAAGTTGGCAAGGTGACATAAGGCGCATTTTGCATTAGCTGACTTGCCGCTTGCAATACTTGCACCCTTACAACTTTTTTAGTTGGATTATGCAAAATCACTCCTATATAAAGCGTCTGCAAATCCTTGGGAGTGTGACTAAAATGGTGGGCAAATAAATCAAATCTCCCCTGAAAAGGAAAATTAAGATGAGCCCCTGGCACCTTTTTACCTGTAGGAGGAAAGGTAGAGAGTAAAATCCCCTCAAGTTTTACCCATTCTGGACTATTGCTGTTAAACATCGGCACGTTATCCAGCTGTCCAGGTAAAGGCAGAACTGGCTGGGGTTGCACGATTTCTTGGGGTGCTGGCTTAGGTGGTGGCGGCGGTGTTTGAGCAAGGGGTAAAATCGATAATAACGGCAGCATAGGATGCAAGATTATAGATAAACGCTAAGACTCTATGAGTCTCATAAAAGTGCCATGCTTTTAATAACTACTAAAAAATCTGCCATAATACCAGATAAATTATCTGGGGTCAAAACCGGAACGTGAACGAAAACGCAGCGGCTATTAAGTTGGCGTTCTTGTAAATATTCCAATACTGAATAATATAGTCCCTCGCAGACAAATTTTCCGGCATCGTGGCTGATATCAGTTGCCGCACAACCTGCTAATATTTTCTCTAAATTGACTGGTGTCAACAATCGGTTATCTCCACAATTCGCGCAAGATTCTACGCTTAATTGGGTTCTCCCCTCTGCCATGCCGCAGCAGATAATCACATCGGCTTGCAATTCGTTGATTTTGGCAATGACGCGATCGCTGGCTTGGGCAACATCAACTGGTAGCTGTCTTAAAAACTTCAAAGACAGCGGGGAAAGCTCACTTTTGGCAACTTCTAACAATAAATCATCCGAAGAATTGGATTTTTGGTGAGGTAGCCAAGTGTCAAACGAGGTCAATAAGATAATTTTACTCATTGGATATTTAGGAAACTGTAACTATTAATAAAAAAATCCTTTTTTTTGGGAAATTGTTATTTTATATATTGACTTTAGTAGGAGGTTGTTATATTATAAATATTAAAAACATACAGAGATAACGTTCTCTTATGGCATCAACGTACAATTGTACGTTGATGCGGAAAAAATAAAAAATTCAGTTATAAGATCGAGCATGACAGTCATTGCAGTTATAGACTACGACATGGGGAATCTGCACTCTGCCTGTAAGGGGTTGGAGAAAGCAGGCGCGATCGCGAAAATTACCGATTCACCGTCAGATATTGAACGGGCGGATGCGGTGGTACTGCCTGGGGTAGGATCTTTTGACCCAGCAGTGCAACAATTGCGATCGCGTCACCTAGTAGAACCGATAAAAAACGCGATCGCTTCCGGCAAACCCTTCTTAGGCATCTGTCTGGGTCTGCAAATTCTCTTCGATGGGAGTGAAGAAGGCAAAGAACCCGGTTTAGGAATTGTCCCCGGTGTCGTGCGAAGATTTAGCTCAGAACCAGGATTAACAATTCCCCACATGGGCTGGAACACTCTGGAAATTACCCAGCCAAATGCCGAACTGTGGCGACAATTACCAGAACAGCCTTGGGTGTACTTTGTCCATTCCTACTACGTCGATCCAGTTGACCCGAAAATTAGGGCAGCAACCATCACCCACGGTAGTCAAACTGTAACAGCTGCGATCGCTCGTGACAACTTAATGGCTGTCCAATTCCACCCGGAAAAATCTTCCACCAGCGGACTACAAATTTTATCCAACTTCGTCGCCCAAGTACAGGCGAAAGTGCCAGCATAAAAGATTTTTGGGTACACTCCCAATATTTCTTGGCTAGGAGATCCTCCCCTTAAAAAAGGCTGAGAAAAGCCCCCCTTGAAAAGGGGGGTTGGGGGATCAAGCCTTAACCGATTCTTGTCTTCCCTCCCTTGTCCTAAGCGCCTAAGCCCTAACGCGCAGCCTTCGCCAACGCGGTTTTTCTGACAATGACCCTAAGAATTTACGGCAATCGCCAACTCAAAACCTTACCCGGTCAAGAAACCCGACCAACACTAGGACGAGTGCGCGAAGCAGTGTTTAATATTTGGCAGGGCAGCATCAACGGCTGTCGCTGGCTGGACTTGTGCGCTGGTAGCGGATCGATGGGCGCAGAGGCATTGTGTCGCGGTGCCAACTGCGTAGTCGGAATAGAAAAATGGGGTAAAGCTGGCGCCATCGTAGAGCAAAACTGGCAGCAAGTCGCTCAAAGCGAGCAAAAATTTCAACTGCTGCGGGGAGATGTAGTAGGGCAATTGCCAACACTTGCTGGTCAGCAGTTTGACCGGATATACTTCGATCCGCCCTACGCCAGTGGACTGTATCAGCCAGTATTGGAAGCGATCGCACACTACCAAATATTAGCTCCCACTGGTGAAATGGCAGTAGAACACAGCCCCAACAACTGGACAGTTGAACCCATTCCCACCCTGGAAATCTGTCGCCAAAAGGTTTATGGCAACACAGCCCTCACCTTCTTCAGAGTTATGAGTGCTGAGTGCTGAGTGCTTTATTTTGCGCCTCAGCACTCAACACTTTTTTTACAAGCCTAAGTCATTACCGCGCTTGTACTGCATATAAGCAGCGAAAAACAGCCCAGCGAGGGTGACAAGGATTAAGCCCATCACAATTCCTGAAAGCAGAGGTTCGATCACGTCAGTTCTCCTTTGTTAAAGTTTTTTGCCTGTTTCTCATCCTACAAGGTACAGACAAAGAAAGGGTAAGGCTGGCACCAGAGAATTTCACACCATCTCATCCCTTGCGGCGGAAAGCTACGCAAAATTACGCTTGCCTCGATTAAGAGAAAAATTTAAGCTATGTATATAAATTGAAACGTTTCTCGATACACTAGCACACATATCGATATACTCGGTCATTACACACTAATCACCCTCTCCCCCTGATAAAAAACTCTGTTTGTACATCTTCGCCTTAAGAAACCATTGGATAACCAGCACACTCTACGAGAAACCTTGATGCAGCGCTTAAGCTTGACAGCTTTGGCGTTTGTGCTGGTAATCCTGTTATCAGTTGTCAGCTTTCACCTGTGGCGCGTCTCCGACCCTTATGTAAAGACTGTTTTATCCTTAAACGGCGATATAGTGCAGGGACACGCCATCTTTCAAATGAACTGCGCTGGCTGTCATGGATTGGAAGCGCAAGGCCGGGTGGGCCCCAGTCTGGAAGACATCTCAAAGCGGAAGTCTCGCGTCAGAATAATTCACCAAGTCATCAGCGGCGATACCCCACCCATGCCGCAGTTCCAGCCTAGCACCAAAGAAATGGCAGATTTGCTGCGCTATCTGGAACAACTGTGATTGGGGATTGGGGGCTAGGGACTAGGGACTAGGTAGGACTTTTTCCCAATCCCAATCCCCAATCCCTAATCCCCAATCCCTAACTAAACTGTTGGGCATAGAATCGCGCATAGCGATCGCCCTTTTCCAACAATTCTTGATGACTCCCAGATTCCAAAATCTGCCCCTGTTCCACCACTAAAATCCGATCGGCGCGGCGCACGGTGGCAAGGCGGTGGGCGATGATAAATACAGTCCGATCTTGCATGATCCGTTCTAAGGCTTCTTGCACCAAAGCTTCAGATTCCGAATCCAGCGCTGAAGTAGCTTCGTCGAGAATCAGAATTCTGGGGTTGAGTAAAACAGCACGCGCGATCGCAATCCTCTGTTTTTGCCCTCCCGACAAGTTCACCCCTCTTTCCCCCACCCAAGTGTAATAGCCTTGCGTCATTTGGCTAATAAACTGGTGGGCGTTAGCAATTTCGGCAGCAGCCTGAACATCTTTCAAATCAAACTCAGCTTGACCAAAAGCAATATTCTGCGCGATCGTGCCAGAAAATAGAATAGTTTCTTGCGGCACAATACCAATTTGTCGCCGCAAACTCCGCAGCGTCACATCCTGAATATTGATCCCATCAATCAGAATTTCACCGCCTTGAATGTCATAAAAGCGGGGTAGCAGATTCACCAAAGTAGTTTTACCCGCACCAGATGCACCCACCAAGGCAATCATTTCACCGGGTTGGACTAAAATACTCAAGTTTTTCAGAACTGGGGAATTGGGAATTGGGAAATCCCCCTTGTCCTCCAGTCGCCTGTCCGCTGAAGACGGATAAGCAAAAGTAACATTCCGATATTCCACCTTCCCAGTAACTGGCGGAAGCACAGTTGCACCACGCTTTTCCAGCACCGTCGGCTGAATTGCCATCAGTTCAAAAATCCGGTCAACCGATGCCTGACCTTGTTTAAACTCGTTGTAGTTACTTGTGAGATGGGCGATGGGGTCAATTAGCAACGCTACAGCTGCGATATAACTAACAAATTCTGCCCCAGTCAAATTGCCGATAGAAATTTGCCAGCCGCCCAGGAAAAACAGCAGCAACACGCTCATCGCGTACAGAAATCCTACCACAGGGTTCTGAATCGCCTTCAGGCGTTCGGTTGCATACTTAGCTTTCCGATTTTCTTCAGCTTCCTGGGCAAAACGAGCAATTTCATAATCTTGGGCAGCGAAAGCTTGCACCAGACGAATTCCACTAAATACCTCTGTCAGCAAAGCCGATAAATTAGATACGTGATTTTGACTGCGGCGAGAAAACTTCAGCATCTGTTCGCCAAACCAGCCAATTAAAACGCCCATTAGCGGTGCTACCAAAAAAGTTGCCAGCGTCAGCTGCCAGTTGAGATAAATCATGTAGCCCAACACGACTATTAGCTGCAACACGCAGGGAATAAAGTCATGGAAAACTTTATTCACCACCTCCCCAACCCGGTCGATATCTTCGGTAAGACGATAAGTTAAATCGCCTGTCTGTGTAGTTTCAAAATAGCCAAAGTTGAGGCGGTGTAGGTGAGTATAAACCTGTTTGCGTAAGTCAAAGGCCACGAAAAGGGCGGCTTTCGCCATCAGGGTATCCTGTCCATACATCAGAATTTTCTGGACTAGAAAAACCACTGCCAGCACTCCTGCTAACTGGGCCAGCGCCGCCATATCGCCCTGTCCAATGAAATTGGCGATTTTGCCTGCAAGTGCCGCCTGTATCGGCCAGAATACCGTAACCCCTAATGTGCAAGCAAAAGCCTGAGCAATGGTTTTCCACTGAGGGCGGATGTATGGCAGTAGATGCCAATAACTAGAGCGCGTTTTCAAGCCGTCACGTCCTGTAACAATCTTTTCCTTTGTTTGACGTTACCAGCTTTGCGGTGTTTCTGAGTAGTAGCGGTTGTACTTATAAGGCGGGCCATATGCCCACCCCACAAGATAAGCCTTATCTATTGTAGGGTTGACATCTTCCCCGCCCTTACTTTGGGCGACAACAGATTTCTCAGCTTCCACTCCCAAACATCATCTTGTGCATTCTTTCAACCATATCGGTTAAACCGATAAATAAAGTTGCCAAAATCTCCAGAATTGCCAATAATAAAATTGCTGAAAGTTTCACAACTCCCAAAACGAAAAGCCAAGCCAGACCAATAATTTTTGACTCTGTTACCACAATTCGCAGAGCGCGTAAACCCATCCTGGCAATTCTAATCTTTTGACTAAACTTCAAATCTGCGGGTTGAGGATCTTTATCAAGAAGATACTTCTGGGCATCCCTGACCAACTCCTCAACTTCTGCTTCGGAAATTTCTACATTACAGTGTTCGTGCAGCCAGGTAATACCGCAGATTCGACCTAGTATAAAATCATGATCGCGATAGCGTTTATCGAAAAATCCCCCGAAAGCACCTAGAAAATCTGAAGCTAATAATGCTGCTGCGCTTCCTTCCTGAAGCGAAACTTGAATATTGTTTGGTAGATTCGCATAGATCGGTGTCAGTCGGCTCAGATTTGGATGCTTTTCTAGTTCAGCAATTTTGCCAATAATTGCTGGCGTAATCGGGCGAAGATTAACGTGTCGATAAGGTATCGCTTCCTCCAGCTTTTCCTTAATCTGGGTTATATTCTCAACACCCTGATATTGGAGCTTTTCTAGCAATTCCTGCTTTGCTTGCACTAACTCATTCCGTTTTTGAATTTCTTTGAGCCGCATTGAGTCGTGTTCTGCTTTTGGCAATGTTAACCCCTTTATGCCAACTTCCAGCATCGGGAAGTATCCTTGTGTTAGTCTTTCGTCACTTTTTAAGTTCTCCACAGGAATTGGACGAATATAAACGTGCAACCTTTCTGTATTGCTTGAGGATTGTTGTGCCGTAAATTCCTGACGAAACTGTTGACGCGAGTTACCGTTATTATGTATCTTTCTTAAACGTAAATCATGTTCAAGGTCAATTCCTTTTAAAATTGGTAACCCATCTAAAATACCGCCGTCGGTGTACAAAAACATTAAGTCTGTATCGCTGTTTTCGGTTCTTGGTATAGCTCCTAATCCTTCTTTTTTCAGAATTTTAGGATTAAGAGTTGCAAAGTAATCATCGCTGAGATTTTTCAGATTGAGGCTAGTAATATCCGAATGATCCCAAATCGGAGGGAAAGCGAGAGGAAAAGCACCAGAAGCTCTACCACCTATGACGGCTTTCTCCCACATCTTATTCATCTTTTGTTGGTCGAGTTTAGAATGAAAAAGAAATTGACGAGTTTCAGAACTAGCGATCGCTTCTATTTCTTGCTCAACCAAACCCTGCGAGTCTGCAAGAGTTACTTTCTCCAGAAGCCCCTGTAAGTTTGTCAGCGTCATCAACAATGCTAAGGGCTTTGTATTATCTGTTATTTGCGGCGGATCTATCACAAGTTGAGCAATTTTCTTTATTGCTTCTCCAGATAGAACGCTCAAGTTTGTTCTATTGCGTTTTTGTTGGGGAGTAGATTCTGAGTATTTATTTTTTTTGAACAATTTAAAAATAGCTCTCCTAATTGGGCTAGAGCTAACTTGATATTTTTCCAAAGTAGATTCAAAGCTATTTACGAAACTTTCTATAGTAGCTTTATATCCATCTTTGAAACTAGATAGCATCACAGCAAAGCTGTCTATTTGTTCAATATCAGCTTGTTCAACCCAGGCTTGATATAACGGGCTTTTATGAGCTTCATCGGTAATTTTTTCCAAGTTTATGTATTTAGATGGTGGCGCTACGTTTCCATTTAGTAGACAGTAGGCAGCGATCGCGCCCGACATTGCCCCCGCTGAGGAGCCTGTGATAATATCAATGATGACTTTAGGTTCAGGCTTGACTGCTTCTTTGGTCAGCTCATAGAAAACTCCTGCCATATAAGCGCCTAATGATATACCACCAGAACAGTTGAGGGTGATGAGTTTGGGGGTTGTTGTCATGTTTTTATCCTTGTACTAAGTTTAAGGGTACAAAATAATGATGTTGTAAAATGCGCTCTACTTTATGGTTGCTTGGGCTTCCGGAAGAATTATTATTTCGTTATATTTGAAAATAATGTTGAGCGGCTAAAATAGCGATCGCTTAATATATTTGGTAGATTAAATTGACTTTTTTATAGAAAAACATCCCCCCAAGGGAAGAAACTCAGTAAATAAATATCTCCTCACTGCGGCAACACTAATATTTTAAATACAAACTTAGGTTGAGCCAGAGATAATCTACCCCGACACTGACGGAAAACCCATGTAAGATAACACTAAGCAGTTTCGCTAGATTGTAGTTATCTAACAGCATTGGGAATGGCTATTTGCCGATAAGCCGAATGTGTTAGTCGCTGGAAATTTGGTTTGGTATCCGTATCCATCAAACTTATCGCTAACATGGTTCTAGCACAGCTGTAAGCTGGATTGAGCTTTTAAAAATATTTTGTCAGCGATTTCGTCGCCTATTGGCGCTAGCGACAGCTTTCCTTGTCAAGCTTCTACAGACATAGTGAAAAATTCCTGCCAAGTGTACATTTACTCTAAACCTATCTATAGTCTAAATTTGTTTATTCTTAGAATTACCTGTTGTGTAAAAGGTTTTCAACTTTTTGTTGATTTACTATCTGGAATCAGATTAGTGTTGCCAAAATATAGAAAACAGAGATTGGTTGAATAGCGAATCTTCTCAACAGACGTATACTTGCTAAGAGCATGACTCGCTGCTGTATGTCGAAAAGGTCAAGATTGAGGATGGCATGGCTAAGTGTTCTCAAGATTATCGATGGAATTGGTTCGATTGGTTTTGTCTGTGGTATCCTCCAGGCTGGCTGATTTTATTCAACCGTCACTGGCAACACTATCATGTAGATCCTGATGGTTGGAATTGGTTGGAGTATGGATTATTTCTGATTCCTGGGGGATTTTATCTAGCGTTGCTGATTCGTTGGTTACGTCTTGGTTGTCGTTCTCCGCGCTTTGAAAAAGGGCAGTTCGACCCAAACTATCAGCAAGCTTTTCGAGATGAAGTTCTCGCTCCTATTGTGAAATACTATTTTCAAGGAGAGCTACAAGAACTAGAGAATTTGCCTCAGACAGGTCCATTAATTGTAGCGATGAACCATGCTGGGATGTCCTTCCCTTGGGATATCCTAGTATTAGGTACGCTCTTGAGTCAGACACGGGGATGGAGCATGCGATCGCTTGCGGGTATATCCTTATTTGAGCATCCTTGGGTGATTTGGTGGCTACCTCCCGGATGGTCAAACGTTCTAGGTGGTGTAAAAGCCCAAGCTGATGATTTTGAAGCGGCAATTGCCCAGAACACAATTTTACTTTATGCGCCGGAGGGTTTGCGCGGGCCTGGGAAAGGTTGGCGAAAACGCTATCAGCTAGAAACGTTTCATCCCAGTTTTATTAGATTGAGCGATCGCTATCAAATTCCAGTTCTGCCAGTTGTTTGTATTGGTAATGAATCCTTACATCCTTGGGCTGTTAATCTTAACAAGTTAGCCAGAGTTTTCTATCTACCTTTCTTGCCTATTTCTTTTTTAATGTTTGCCTTCATTCTCTTCCCCTCAATGGGCGTTTGGGCGATGAGAACCAAGTTACGTTATTATGTTCAACCCATGTATAAAACTTGGTCAATAGAAGATACTCCAGAGCCAGAAACTTCCGTAAGAGAAGAGAGAACAGTTGCTTATCGACAAGCACAACTATTACAAGAAAAAATGCAAAGTCAAATTAATAAACTTTTAGCAGAAGTGTAATTGTTAAAAGTAAATTTAGGTAGGGTTAACTCACATCTTGCACCAAGCCTTCAGAATGGAATTAGTAGGGCTATTGCATTCGCAGCCCACCTGTATTGCCTAACGGAAAATCAACGGTTTTTTAACCTGCTCTCGTCAGATTTCGTTTGTGTAGCTGCGGTTGCAACCGCCTGGTGCAAAATATGAGGTTAAAGTAACTAAAACCCAACCATTTAATCCCTTGGTTGGGTTGAGCGAAACCTAACATACAGCTTTAAACCAATTGCTTTTCCCGAAAATGTTTTAACTCAGCGGGGGCAACTGCACCATGTTCTGTAATAATTGCCGAAATTAATTCAGCAGGAGTGACATCAAAAGCGGGATTATAAAAATCTACGCCTGCGGGGGTGAGAATGGTATCCCCAACTTTATAAATCTCAGCCGGATCGCGCTCCTCAATAGGAATTTCCTCGCCAGAAGATAACTCAAAATCAATCGTTGAAAGAGGTGCTGCTACAAAGAAAGGAACGTTGTGAGCTTTAGCCACCAATGCCAAACTGTAGGTGCCAATTTTATTAGCCACATCACCATTAGCCGCAATTCTGTCAGCACCGACGACGACAGCATGAATTAAACCTTGTTTCATACAATGAGCCGCCATACTATCAGTAATGACAGTGACGGGGATGCCTTCTTGGACGCATTCCCAGGCGGTGAGTTTGGCACCCTGTAAACGAGGGCGAGTTTCATCGGCAAAGACTCGCATCAAACGCCCCTCGCGCCATGCAGAACGCACCACGCCCAATGCCGTGCCATAACCTGCGGTTGCCAATGCTCCGGCGTTGCAATGGGTAAGAATAGTTAGTTTATCAGGGTTGGAGGGTAAAACTTTTAAACCGTTGTCGCCAATTGCCTGACAGGTTTGCAAGTCTTCGGAATTAATCGTCTGAGCAGTTTTTAGTAAAATGGCTTTGATTTCTGCTACGGTTCCTATGGACTCGTAGGCGGTTCTCATCATTCGCGCGATCGCCCAAAATAAATTAACCGCAGTTGGACGAGTTTGACGCAACATCTGAGCAATTTGCTCTAACTTAGTCAAAAACTCATCCCGGTTTTCGGTTTGAATTTCCGTTGCTCCCAAATACATTCCATAAGCAGCAGCAACACCAATTGCAGGTGCGCCTCTGACAATCATAGTTTTAATCGCCTGCCCCATATCCTCAGAGCAGGTAATTTCCACAAATGTGTACTCGTTGGGAAGGCGATTTTGGTCGATTAATAAAACGCGGTCTTGGTTCCAAATAACCGGATAAACTTGGTTGGTGATAGACATATCAGTTGGGTAGCTAGTGTGGGATGCAAAATCAAAATTTTAACGCAAAGGGTCACTGAGGTAATCGCAAAGCTACGTCAAGAATCTTTGCCTTACTCTGCGCTTCCCTTTGCGTTAAGAAACCTTCTTAACCGCCAACTGCTGACAGTTGAGGACTAAAAGATTTTCGTACTTTTTCGGCAATTTGCGGCGGTGTCAATCCCAATTCTGCCATAGACTGATCTGGGGTGGCGTGGTCTACTAACACATCGGGTACGCCAATTCGCATCACAGGCACTACGACATTATTATCTAGGAGAGATTCCGCGATCGCGCTCCCAAAGCCGCCCATCAAGCAGCCTTCTTCCAGCGTCACAACCCGACCAATTTGCTTGGCAAGGGGCAAAATTAACTCAGTATCAAGAGGCTTAGCAAAACGGGCATTGATCACAGTGGCTTCTATCCCATGTTCGCTCAAAATTTGAGCTACCTGCATGGTTGGGTAAACCATTGAACCATAGCCTACCATCAGCACATCATCCCCTTGCCGCAAAATTTCTCCCTTACCGATGGGCAAAGCTTCCCAACCTTCTTCCATCAAGGGAACGCCGTAGCCGTTGCCGCGAGGATAGCGCATCGCAATCGGGCCATCGGTATAATTTACTCCCGTCACCACCATTTGCTGCAACTCTGCCTCATCTTTGGGTGCCATCAACACTATGTTGGGCAGGCAGCGCAAATAGGCGATGTCATACATCCCCTGGTGAGTGGGGCCATCAGCGCCGACAATTCCCGCCCGGTCGAGGCAGAAGAAGACAGGCAGGTTTTGAATGCAGACATCGTGAACAATCTGGTCGTAGCCGCGTTGCAGGAAGGTTGAGTAAATCGCAGCAACAGGGCGCATCCCTTCACAAGCCATTCCTGCCGCTAAGGTGACGGCGTGTTGTTCCGCAATGCCAACATCGATGTATTGCTGGGGCAGTTTGCTGGCGAGTTTGTCTAAACCTGTTCCTGTTGCCATTGCCGCTGTAATGCCAACAATTTTCGGGTTGTTCTCGGCAAGTTTCACCAGCGTGTGGGTAAAAACTTTCGAGTAGGCGGGAGGCTTTGGTTTGCTGGAGGGGATAGCTTTGCCAGTGGCAAGGTTAAAAGGGCTTTGGGCGTGGTAGCCTACTTGGTCTTTCTCGGCTATTTCGTACCCTTTACCTTTTACGGTTGCCACATGAACCAGCACTGGCCCTGGCATTTTGTGTGCCTGCTTGAAGGTGGCAATCAGTTCCTCCAAGTTATGACCATCCACTGGCCCCATGTAGGTAAAGCCAAGTTCTTCAAACACTGCCCCTACTTTGGGAACTGCCAGCCGCTTCATTCCTTCTTTCACCCTTTCTAGTTCTGGGGAGAGGGATTCGCCGACAAAGGGAATATGTTTGAATTGTTCCTCTAAGTTGTCTGTGAGGAATTGCATCGGTGGGCTGAGGCGCATTTTGTTGAGATAGCGGGGAATTGCGCCCACATTGGGCGAAATTGACATCTCGTTATCATTCAGCACTACCAGCAAGTTAGTTTTCGGCAAATGTCCGGCATGGTTAATGGCTTCTAATGCCATACCGCCAGTAAGTGCGCCGTCGCCAATCACGGCAACGACTTTGAAGTTATCGCCTTTGAGGTCTCGCGCTACAGCCATGCCCAAGGCAGCTGAGATACTGGTCGAAGCGTGACCTGCACCGAAGTGATCGAATTTACTTTCACATCGCTTGAGATAACCGGCAATACCGTCTTTTTGCCGCAGGGTGTGGAAGTTGTCGTACCGCCCGGTAATTATTTTGTGCGGATAGGCTTGGTGTCCGACATCCCAGACTACTTTATCTCGGTCTAAGTCGAGAGTTTGATACAGCCCTAATGTAAGTTCCACGACACCCAATCCTGGCCCCAAATGTCCACCGCTGGTGGCTACGGTTTGGAGATGCTTTTCCCGGATTTGACGCGCAATTTGCTGGAGTTGACGAATTGATAGACCGTGCAACTGGTTAGGATGGGTTATTTCACTCAGGTGCATTCCAAGTTTCCCTATAAGCTTAAGGATCGGTTTTTACTTATCTTTTTTACTGTAATGGATTTAGGGGTATTACCATTTTTGATTTTGGATTTTTGATTGTGAAATCCTAGCCTGTAGCGAGTTTGGGCAAATCAAATGCTGCAAGTATAAAACGAAATAGTCTACCCAGGCGGGTCGGTGCTTCATCCACCTTCATGTAATGCAGGTGTTCCAAGACAACAGGTGCCTTCTGGGTTGACTCTTAAGGGCTTTTTGAGGAAGCGTAGGACGGAGTCCGAGGCGAAGCGATCGCTATCAGCGTAGGTGCGTAGCGCTATTTTATTTCATCCTCAGTGTATTTACTAATGTTGCAAGCCCCTGCCATAGCCTAACCTAACAAAAGTACGTCGGCAGTTTTAAAAATATATTTAAACTTCCATAAAGCTTCGCAAACTTTAATTACTTATGTTCCTATCTCACCACAACCAAAGAGCAATAATTGCTTTTTTTATTTTGATTGCAGCAGCATATGCAGGCAATTATTTCAGCCTTCCGCTCTTTTTTGGGGTAGATTGTGTGTTCGGTAGCATTGCCGTTTTGCTCGCGGTGCGCTTTTTTGGCACCATATGGGGAACGCTGGCAGCCATTATTTCTAGCAGTTACACAATTTTACTCTGGCATAATCCCTACGCTGCAATTAGTTTGATTCTTGAAGCTATGTTTGTGGGTTGGCTGTGGCACCGCAAGCAATACAATATAGTGCTGCTGGATGGTATTTATTGGCTGCTGATTGGTATGCCCTATTTGTGGCTGACTAATTTCGGTATCATGCACGTAAATGCCACTCAAACACTGTTAATTGTGCTTAAAAGTTATGTTAATGGTGTTTTTAACGCCTTAGTTGCCAGTTTGATAATCGCTTATTTACCAATTCATAAATGGGTAGGTCGTCCAACTGTCAACAATAAAATATCTCTCCAACAAACTTTATTTAACTTGTTAGTTGCATTTGTATTTTTCCCAGCGCTGATGCTCATGGTCTTGGACGGACAGCGCGTCTACAGCGATATTGATAATAATATTCAAGTCGAACTCCAATCCACTTCGGCACACATAGCTTCTGATATTCAACATTGGCAAGACCAATATCTGAATGGGCTTAGTGAACTAGGAAAGATTGCTGTTGAGTCTGATATGGAACCATCAGATATGCTACAGCAAAGCACAATACTTATGAAGCGGATGTTTCCGGCTTTCGATAATTTGTATGTGGTTAATAGCTCTAAAACTATCATTGCCTCTTACCCAACAGCTAATCAATCTCAAAATTCAAAGATAGGTGTAGGTGTCCTTAATCAATCACTTTTGCAAAAAACGAAGGCTACTTTGCAACCCTCAAAGATTAATGTACATATCAATCCGATTTTGCTGATTCCCCATCTTGAGTTGAGCGTACCAGCGGTGATAGGCGATGTAGCTGAAGGCTTCACTTATGGTTCTCTAAATTTGAGCCACATCAGCCAACTACTTCAATTGCATGCTGCTCATAAAGATATTCAAATTACGCTGCTTGATAAGCAAGGGAATATCGTTGCCAGCACTAAGTCAGATCGGTTGCCAATGCAAGTTTTTGAGTTCAGCAAAAGGGGGGAGATCCAGTTAAAAACTGATACTATTTATCAGTGGCTACCAGTTAAGGGTAATATGCCTCTTTTGACGCGCTGGTATAAATCTTTCTACGTGCAGGGAACTATAATTAGCGGCAAGATACCCTGGACTTTAGTTGTGGAGTTACCCGCCGCACCACATGTCAGTTATCTGCAAAATTTTTATATTAAAGACCTTGCTATCATGATACTAATTTCCGGTTTAACACTGCTATTGGCAGTTAAAATCAGCCGGCGATTAGTCAGTCCGCTCCTTAATTTAGCTTATGTTACTAGCAATTTACCGGATAAATTATTAGAACAAGAAAAAATTAATTGGTCTTTTAGTTCAGTGATAGAGATAGACTTGCTTTCGCGAAATTTCAAGTTGATGGCGATCGCGCTCAAGGAGAAATTTCGCGAAATCTGTATCGCCAACGAAACCCTCGAAAAACGAGTCATTGAGCGCACAGGAGAGTTGTTGCACACGAACCAACAATTAGCGATCGCAATCGCAGAACATAAACGCACGGAAGAAGCTTTGCGGGAAAGCGAGGAACGGTTCCGTCAGATGGCGGAAAATATCCAAGAAGTATTTTGGATGAGCAACCCCGATGTGAGCGAAATCATCTATGTTAGTCCCGCTTACGAGGAGATATGGGAACGTAGCTGCGAGAGTTTGTATGCGAACCCTAAATCTTGGTTAGACAAAATTCATCCGGAAGACAGGGAAAGTGCGATCGCATCTTCGGCAACACACTCTCACACAGAATACAACATCGAGTATCGGCTGGTGCGTTCTGATGGATCAATCCGCTGGATCTGGGATCGTGGTTTTCCGATTCGCAACCAAGCTGGAGAAATTTACCGCATCGTGGGTATTGCCAAAGATATCACTCAGCGCAAAACCGCTGAACAAGAAATTCGTTATGCACTCTTAAAAGAAAGACAACTCGGCGACCTGAAATCTCGCTTTATCACCACAGCATCCCATGAGTTCCGTACCCCTCTAACCACCATCCTCATGTCTGCCAAATTGCTCGAAAGGTTCAGCCAAGTTGCAACTGAGGAGAAAAAACGCATGTATATTAATCGAATTGAAGTAGCCACCAATCAGATGACTCAGTTATTGGATGGCGTGCTGCTGATCGGCCAAGCAGAAGCCGGGAAACTAGAGTTTAACCCAGCACCAATGGATCTAGAACAATTTTGTCGGGAGTTGGTGGAAGAAATGGAACTCACTGCTGTTCATAAGTACGCGATTGTCTTTCAGACACTCTTCGCTAACGCTTTTCTCAGTCAAAGCGACTGCACTACCACCTGTCTAGATGAAAAACTGTTGCGGTACATTCTGAACAATTTGCTCTCGAATGCCATGAAGTATTCACCCCAAGGCGGCAAGGTTTATTTTGACTTAATCTGGGGACAAACAGAAGCAATTTTCCAGATAAAAGATGAAGGCATTGGCATTCCGGAAGCCGACAAAGCACAATTATTCCATTCCTTCCATCGGGGTAGCAATGTCAGGAATATCTCTGGTACAGGATTAGGATTGTCAATTGTCAAACAGTGTATAGACTTACATGGGGGGAAAATTACTTTTCACAGTGAAGTCGGAGTAGGTAGCACGTTTATCGTTACGCTGCCATTATGAAAAAGGCAATCATGCAGCGATCGCGCACGTTTAAGGGCGCATACTAACAAATCAAGACAGAGTGATTGTTCTACTGGCAGCCTAGTGTAAATTTTATATACAAAAACGGCGCGATCGCTTCTAATAGTAAATTAGTATTCTAACCCCAGAGAAATAGATCAATGCTGCAAGATCGGCTATCCACAGGCATTTCAGGTTTAGACGAGGTTCTGTATGGCGGTCTTGTTCCAGCTTGCGCCTATCTAGTGCGAGGCGGTCCCGGAAGCGGCAAGACCACACTCGGACTGCACTTTCTGACCGCTGGCGCAGCCAATGGCGAAAAAACTCTTTACATCACGCTGGGGGAATCCGCCCAGCAAATTGGCACCAATGGCGGTCGCCTTGGCTTTGATATGAACGGGATCGCTTTTTTGGATCTGAGTCCAACTTCCGACTTCTTCACGGAAATCCAGACTTACGATATATTTTCGCCAGCGGAAGTAGAACGAGAACCAACCACAAAAAAAATTATTGAATCTGTAGGAAGCCTCAAACCAAAGCGAGTGGTTCTAGATGCGATCGCTCAATTTCGCTACTTGTCAAGCGATGCCTTCCAGTTCCGCAAGCAAGTGCTTTCGTTCATCCGCTTTCTTTTAGAACAAGGTGCAACGGTAATTTTCATTTCCGAAGGCAGCGATACAGCACCCGACAACGACTTACAATTTATGAGCGATGGGGTAATTAACCTCAACCACGGCTTGAGTGATGGACGTACCCTTAACGTCACCAAATTTCGGGGTTCTAACTTCCACACTGGTTTGCACTCGATGCGACTAACCAATAAAGGGATGGAAATCTCTCCCCGTCTACAGCCGGAAGTTTACAAACGGGAATTTATCGTTCAAACCATTCCCTCCGGCGTACCGGAACTGGACGAACTGCTGCACGGCGGGATAGAGCGGGGTACTGTCACCATTTTTACTGGCTCCACTGGTGTCGGCAAAACTACCATTGGTTTACAGTTCATGAAAGAAGCGGCGGGAAGAGGTGAACGTTCTGTCGTCTACTGCTTCGAGGAACCAGAGGAAATTTTGCTGCATCGCTGTGAATCGATCAATATTCCGGTTAATGCCATGAGCGATCGCGGTACCCTTTCAGTCATTCCTGTGGAACCACTGTACTTCAACCCTGACGAGTTCGCCAACATGGTGCGTCAGGAGGTAGAGCAGAAAAAAGCCCAGATTGTGATGATTGACAGTGTTGCTGGCTATCGGCTTTCCCTGCGGGGAGAAGATTTGATTAGCCACCTGCACGCTCTGTGCAAGTATTTACAAAATATGGGCGTAACGGTGATTTTAGTCAACGAACTGGAAACAATTACCGGAGACTTCCGGGCGACGGATGTTGGCATCAGCTATATGGCAGACAATATCATTTTCCTCCGCTACATAGAGGTTCAAGGTCAGCTGCGTAAGGCAATCGGGGTGATCAAGAAACGGATGTCTGACTTTGAAAAGACGATGCGCGAAATCGAGATTACCCGTTATGGCATCAAGGTGGGTAAGCCACTGACAAATCTGCGCGGAATCTTGAGCGGTACGCCGGAGTTTATCGGTAAACAGGAAAATGAATGACGAAAAACCGTTGATGCTAACGGTACACAACCGTCGCAACACAGAACTGTTGGCTCAACTTGTGGTTAAGGAATGATAGCAGACTATCGGCGCTACAAGTGGAATCGGCAAATTCCTTTTTTGATATCGCCCAAGCAAAGCGCTGTTATTCGGCAACAGTGCATTGCCCACGGCGCGAGGAGTATGCTAGGGAAAACCACTCGCGATCAAAGAATTTTTGATATTTATTAAAAGTCTGTTGGGAGAATGATCATGAATCGGATTTTGCTGGTTGTGCAGAACAAACAGAACCGCCGCCTGCTGTCGGAGTGGCTGGCGATACGCTACCAGGTAATTTCACCGGATTTAGAAGTCGCAAAGCAAGAGCCGGATTTTCTACTAGCGCCATCTTTTGATTTATGTATTATGTGTGGGCGATCGCTCGATCAATTCTGGGAATCGGTGCAACGAATACGAGAGCTTCAGCAGCCTGTCTTTCTGCCGTTTCTCTTAATTACTTCAAGCGCTGATGTGAGGATGGTAACGCGACATTTGTGGCAAACTATTGATGATTTGATTACTAAACCTATTGAAAAGGTGGAATTGCAGGCGCGGGTAGAAATTTTGTTGCGAAGTCGTCAGTATTCACAGAATCTCAAAGCCGCGAATCAGGAACTCGAAAGTGAAATTGCCCACCGTCAGCAAGTAGAAACAGCACTGGCTGAAAGTGAAGCCAAATTCCGGGCGTTGGTGCAAAATTCTTCAGATGTAATTAAAGTTTTAGAGGCGGATGGAACCATCGCTTATGCCAGTCCTTCCAGCCAAGCGGTTTTAGGTTTTTCTAGAGAAGAACTGCAAGGAACCAATGTTTTTGATTATATTCATCCTGATGATTTAACCGAAGCGATCGCTACTTTTAAGGCAAGTTTAACTAATCCCGGTGAAACGCAAATCTCCGAATATCGGTTTCGTCACCAAGATGGAAGTTGGCATTACCTGGAATCTAAAAGTAACTTTTCAAATGCTGAAACAATTTTAACGGGGATTGTTGTCAATTCAAGAGACATAACTATTCGCAAACACGCTGAAGAAGATATGCTCAAAACTTTGGAAAAAGAACGAGAGCTGAATGAACTTAAATCCCGTTTCGTAGCAATGGTATCCCACGAGATTCGCAATCCACTAAACACCATTTTAGCTGCGACTCAAATCCTAGAAAATTATAGCGACAAATGGTCTGTAGATAAGAAACGCGAATTTTTTGAGCGAATTAAAAAAAATGTCAAAACCATGACCGCGCTATTAGATAATGTTTTGATAATCGGTCGCTCCGATCAAAGAAGATTAGAAGTCAAACCAGTACCTCTCGATCTGGAAAAATTTACCCGCAATTTAATAGAAGAAATCAAATTAAGTACAAGTTGCAAACACGTAATCACCTTTGAAAAACACACTAATGAAGCCTGTGTCAATCAAAATCAATGTATAAGCGTTTGCCTAGACGAAAACCTGCTGCGGCACATCCTGACTAATTTGCTCACCAATGCGATTAAGTATTCCCCTGAAGGCAGCACCGTTCGTTTTAAGTTGCTGTGTCAGAATGAACAGGCTATTTTCCAAATTCAAGACGAAGGTATTGGCATTTCGCCAGAAGATCAACAGCAACTTTTTGAATCATTCCAACGAGCTAGTAATGTCAGTAATATTCCCGGTACTGGACTAGGGTTAGCGATTGTCAAAAGGTGCGTCGATTTACAAGGAGGCAATATTGCCGTTACCAGTGAAATTGGAGTAGGCACTACTTTTACCGTCACTCTACCATTACAAAACTCGGTATCGATGGACGCAAATGATATTGTGTCAACGCTATAAAAAGCTATTCCAACGTCTCAAAATGGTTGCAAATCTTCCCAGTCCACAAGAGAGCGATCGCCATTAACTCGAAACAAGCGTTTCTTCAGTCGCGGGTAGTCGCAGACATCAAACTTACTTCGCTCACCACCCATCAAATAAACTAAATCTTCCTCAAACGGATTTCTCATGCAATGGGGTAAAGAAGGCGCAGTAAACTCCAGAAAATCGCCTGCTGCAACTTCAAATTCTTCCTCGCCAATTTCCGCAATTCCCCTCCCAGAAATGATATAGATAAATTCTTCTTCTTGATGAAGAAAGTGAAATTGAGTTGTTTCTTTCCCAGGTTCCACGCGAACTAAATGAACGCCTATATGCGTCATCCCCACAGCATCACTCAGGGATTGTGTATGTCTCACCGCCTGAGAATTTAAAGGATGTACTTTTATTTTTTCCGGCATCGCCTCAATGTCATTGGCTTTTAGAAGATGAGGAATAGGATTCTGGTAATTGTCTTTCATTATTTAGCAAATTTCCAGACATTTATTTTTCTGAATAGCAGAAGCATCCTTGGTAGGATAACTTCCCTGGATTAAGCGATCGCTCTTACCGCTTTCCATAACATTTTTATAACAATTCTATTTCTTCTTTAATATTTTGCCTAGCTTGTTGTTCTACGAGAAACATTTTTTCAGTAAAATATATTCTTTCTCGCTCTAAAAAACTCTGCAATACTTGTTTCCTACCCGTTCGATATTTTTCAGGCGAGAGCCATAAATATTCATTTCTAATTAATTGAGCATATATTTTGTATTTAGAAGGCGATGCTCCTAATATAGATAGGTCTGCATCCAGAAAAATTTTGCTGTCAATACTATCTATATTTTGGTGATATTTTGTTTTTATGATTAAGGAATATACCGCCTCTATGGTTGATGAGGGAATATTTAGTGCGTTTAAAATAGTTACTGCATATTCTGCACTTTTCTCCTCATTATCGTTAGCTTTAGGGTTATAAATTGCATCGTGAAACCAAACTGCAAATTCAATAGCTGCATAGTTTTGGGATAGCGATCGCAGATTGTTAATTGTTACTAAAACTTGTTCTATATGCTCCAGGGTATGATAATATCTACCAGCACTAGAGTAAGCCTGGAATAAGTCAAGCAACACTTTCTGGCCAACCTCTTGTTCAACCTGAAACGGTTGTAGTAAAGACTCCCATCTAGATTGCATAAAGCATCTAGATGGATCTAGATTGTAGCGCGATCGCATATTTCCCCAAATTCTTTAGCTAATCATTTGCTCTTTGCCAATGAATTAAAATAGCTCAACTGACTCAAACTGTTTTTGAGACTGAGCGTGTGCAGCTTCGCCACAAGTACGCGGGGTAGGGAATATTTTACCTGGATTTGCTAAACCTTTGGGATTAAAAACTTGACGCACAAATTGCATCGTTTCTAAATCTGTTTCGGTAAACATTTGCGGCATATAGCACTTTTTATCGGCACCGATGCCGTGTTCTCCAGAAAGGCTCCCCCCCACTTGTACGCAGAGTTTGAGAATTTCTCCGCCTAATTCTTCCACTTTTTCCAACGCTCCTGGCAGGGAATTATCGTAAAGAATCAGCGGATGAAGATTGCCGTCTCCAGCATGAAACACATTAGCGATACGATAGCCGTATTTTTGACTCAAGGCTTCAATTTCTTGCAGCACAAATCGCATCTGAGTGCGGGGAATTACACCATCTTGCACATAATAATCGGGACTGAGCTTGCCTGCTGCTGCGAAGGCTGCTTTACGTCCTTTCCATAGTTTAAAACGCATTTCTGGTTCATTAGCTGTGGTAATGTTACGCGCCCCATTTTTGGTACAAATTTCAGCAATGCGGTGTTTATTGGCTGCAACTTCAACTTCTAAACCGTCTATTTCTACTAACAATATCGCCGCTGCATCTCTAGGATAACAACCTGTTGCCACAACGTCTTCTACAGCGTTGATGCTGAGGTTATCCATGATTTCCATACCACCAGGAATAATGCCAGCGCTGATAATATCAGACACTGCTGCACCAGCGTCTTCAACACTGGTGAAATCTGCTAAGAGTACGCAAATTGATTCGGGTGTTTTTAGAATTCTCAGAGTAATTTCTGTGGCAATTCCTAGCGTTCCCTCAGAACCAACAAATAACCCGGTAATGTCATAACCAGGCATTTCCGGAATTTGTCCCCCTACATCTACAATGGAGCCATCGGGTAGCACTAGTTTTAAGCCCAAGACGTGGTTGGTGGTAACGCCGTACTTGAGGCAATGGACACCCCCGGAGTTTTCCGCCACGTTGCCGCCAATGGAGCAGACAATCTGGCTGGAGGGGTCAGGCGCGTAGTAAAATCCGGCACCGCTAACGGCTTGTGTCACCCAGTTGTTAATGACTCCAGGCTGCACGACAACTCGCTGATTGTCCAAATCAATGCTTAGTATTTTCCGCATAAGGGCGGTTACAATTAGCACGCAATCCTCTACGGGTAAGGCTCCACCGGAAAGTCCTGTTCCTGCGCCGCGTGCTACCCAAGGGAGAGAAAAGCGATCGCATATTTTCACCACCGCCGCCACTTCTTCTGTAGTTCGCGGTAGCACGACGAGGGCGGGTTTTTGTTTATAGCTGGCTAAACCATCGCACTCGTAGGTAATCAACTCTTCGCGGCGTTGAATAACACCGTTTTTGCCGACGGCTGCTTCAAATTGTTTAATGATTTGTTGCCAGCTTTTCTGTTGTTTATCTTGGGTTATCATGGGTGTCTCTACGTTTGCGAAAGTCCTTTTTGAACAACCTGTTTGTAAAAATCTTCAAGACCTGCTACACAAGTTTTGTCGTCATAAAGATAGTCATGGCGAGCCTTAATTTTTTCTGCAACGTCGCGCCGCCAAACTGGGTCTAAACCCAACTTTACAGCAATATCAATATATTCTGCTTCAGTTTGAGCAATTGTCTCTGTTACCCCTAACATTCTGAGAATGCCATAAGAATGACGACCTCGCATAAATTCTCCAGGACAGGTGACGACAGGTAAATTGCAAGTGATCGCATCTAATGTAGTATTACCTCCCGACCAGTCTAAAGTATCAAGATAAACATCTGAAGCTGAAAGCAGCATAAAATACTCATTTCGAGGTAAAACAGGTGAGAAAATGCAATAATCTTCACTATTTAAACCTACTGCTGCAAAAGCTCGTTGCAGTCGTTGCTGCGGAATACCTGCACGAAGAAACATAAACTGAGCTTGAGGAACCCGACGGGCAATTTCTGCAAAAATATAATCATGTTGCGGCAAATATTTATAAGGTGCTTGGCTAGATAAATAAACGACAGCATTATCCCGTAGGTAAAAATCTGCTCGTCTTTTTGTCAGTCCAGAAATATCTGATTTTGGATAAGATACTCCGATATTTGGTAAACGAATCAGAGTTTCTGAATAATGTTCTTGCCCATTATCCGGTTCCATTAAATCGCTGGATAAAAAGTAATCTATAGTAGGTAAGCCAGTAGTTACTGGATGTCCCCAAACTACACATTGAACAGGAGCAAGACGCAAACCAGCTAGTGGCATCGTTGGAGCATCCATCCCAATTTCTGGGAAAACAAGTATATGTATTTTATCTGCAATAATTTGTTCGCAGACGGCTTCGAGATTATGGGGAATATGGTGAAATACATCACTGTATTTCTGGAAAATTTTCGTAATAGCGTCTGGCTCATTCCCTGTGTAGTAACAGTAAACTTCAAAATTTTCCTTATCGCAGTGACGTAGATAGCCAGTTGACAAAAATGTTCCACTCCAACTATGCAAAAAACCTGAAACATAGCCAACACGAATTTTTTTGTTATCCTTCAGGGGTGGCATAGATAGCGGCTCTACCCACCGTGGATAGTTTGCTGCCATAATTTGATGGACTAAATTACCATACTGGCGTTGCAACTCCAGATCGTTGTGAGCCTGATAAGCTAAGTGAAAATTTGTGACGCTACCAATACCTGCAAGAACATTTTTTTTGTCTTCAGGAGTTTCTAGAGATGTCTGTTGAATTAAATTTTGTAAGCCTTGTGTAAATCGCTGACGATAAAAGCTGATTTCCTCTGGAGTATTATAAACAGTTGGTAATATTAAATTATTGAATATTTTAAAAACATATTCATTAGGCAGTAATCGCGATGCCATCTCAGCGCTTGATATGGCTTCTTTGATTCCGGCATTTTCTTGCAATATTTTTATGAGGTAAAAGTGAAGCTTGCCAGCCGTCGGGTGAATGAAGAGACCTTCTTGAAGCGTATTGATAGCTTCTTCTACTCGATTCAAATGTCTAAAACATTCGCTCAAATTAAAATAAAGTTCTGGCTCTCCCGCTTGAAGTTCTACAAGTCTTCGATATTGCTCAATCGCCTCCTCATATTTCCCTGACTCATAAAATTTATTTCCCAAGTTTAGAAGAAACTCAGCTGGATTAGCTTGAGCTGTCAATGCGATTTGCAAGTTGTTCAATATATCGGTATCATTTGGCTTGAGTGACAGAGCTGTTTGATAAGCCTCAATTGCTTGAGTCAGTAGGTTTTGTTGCATCAAGAGGTTTCCCAAGTTGAGGTAGCTACCGAAGTGGCTGGGGTTAGCTGCGATCGCTTGAACATAAACTGCTTGGGCCTGCTCAATTTCGCCCGCTTGAGTGAGAAGATTACCTAAATTGTTGTAAGCCTCAATCAGGTGTGGTTCCAGGGCGATCGCGTCTTTATAAGCCGAAATTGCCTGAGTATTTTGATTGATTTTTTCTAAGCATAAACCAAGAATATAGTAAGCTTGAGCTTTGGAACTATCAATGTCTAAAGATTTTAAAAGGAATCCAACCGCTTGCTGATAACGTTCAGTTTCGTAATAAATTATCCCTAAATTTAGCCACGCTTGGGCATCACTGTCACGCCATAGTAGAAATTCTCCATACTTTTTCTCCGCTGCTGCAAATTGTCGTTGGCTATGTAGTGTAATTGCGTCTCGATAAACTGCATCTAATGCTTCTTCGTTTTGCTCAAGGGTCTGTAAATTGTAAATGGCTTTGACAACGTGTCGTTGACGCATCTCCAGCAAAGTAGAAGATGGATAGTTATAGCTTTTATCTACATCCCAGCTAAGAATCTGAAGCCCATTCCAAAACGTAGGCGAAAATGTTGGATAATGAGCGCCTGTAGTCCGCAAATCTAGCAATAATTGGCATTCTGGATTAGCAGCCATAAAGTCCCAATTAGCTTGACGCACTGTTCCCCAGTTACTATCATCCACAATAATCAGGGCTTTTTCAGCTAGAAAAGGTTTAATTAGAAGTAATCCTAATAATTGCGATCTATAGTCGTGAGCGCCGTCATACAAATAAACGCCGATTTTCTCTTCTGGCTTGATTTCTCGAAGCTCTAATAAAAATTCTTCAAAGTCTTGATTGCAGAAATAAACTTGATCTTGAAGATTAAATTTAAATAAATTATCAATTAATTTTTCCAGATTTTCACCCGCTGGATCAAATTCAGCAAAATTGTCTACAGCGTATGCCATTTGCTCTGAATGATTAAGGAGTGCGCCAATTAAAGTCGAACCTTGATAGCTGCCAACCTCGCAGTATATTTCATTTGGTTCCATGCACTCTACAGCAAAATTCAGCAACTGCATCACGTTTGCTGTCGTCATCCCTTGAACTTGATCTAGTGCCTGTTGAAATCGTTCTGATTTGGGGCGAACAGAGTCTTCCCCCCAATTTTCATATAAGTTAGGCAGTTGGTCGATAAATCTCTGATAATCCATGTTCAAATTCCTCTTGCTTACTTAAAATTTATTTAAATAAATTAAAATAAACCATACATATTATACTTTTTTAGATACTAAATTATAAAAAAAAACACAATAAGAAAGTTATTGTATATTAAGACAGATTTTACAAAAATAAAGTGGGTTATGGTGGTTAGCATTCTTGTATAGTTACGATAGCTAATTATAAATATATTAGGCACAATTTTAATAAATTTTACCATAAAGTTCTATAGCAGCTGCGGCACCGCAGCTGCTGCTAGGAAGGGGAAAGAGAGCGATCGCTACCGCTACTCTTGCGGCTAATTGAGAATTTCGTGCAAGGCTTTTAATAACTCTTCTGCTGTGAAGGGTTTCGACAAAAATGTTTTGATGTTGCTACCTATACTTGCAGCAAGTTTATGGTTTGACACCAGTCCGCTGACAGCAATAATCTTGAGAAGCGGGTTAATTTTTTGCAAGGCGCGGATAGTTGTCGGGCCGTCCATAGATGGCATCATCATGTCAATCAACACAGCGCTAATTTCCAATCTGTGTTGTGCGTACAGCGCGATCGCTTCAATACCATCACTAGCAGTTAGCACCCGATAGCCGTAACTCTCTAGGGATGTTTTTGTGACTTCACAAATAGACTCTTCATCATCAACAACTAGAATCAATTCTCCGTTTCCTGTAGGTAGTTCCTGACGCTCTTCGTTTTCTTGATCTGTTTCAGTTGTCTCTATTGCTGGTAAATACACCTTAAATTGCGTTCCTTTTCCTACTTCGCTATACACATTAATAAAGCCGCCATGTCCTTTAATGATACCAACAACTGTTGAAAGACCCAGGCCAGTACCTTTGCCAAGTTCCTTGGTTGTAAAAAATGGTTCAAAGATTCTATCTAATATTTCACCAGGAATGCCCATACCACTATCCACGACAGTTATCACAATATAGGCACCAACTTGGGCATCTATATTCATCCGGGCATAGTTTTCATCAATGAATAGATTTTCAGCAGTAATACTCAAACTACCGCCATTTGGCATCGCATCGCGAGCATTAACACAGAGATTCATTAAAACTTGATGTAGTTGTGTGGCATCTCCAGAAACAGGCCACAGGTCTATCATCGATACATCAGTGGAGATTTCGATTGATTTAGGAAAAGTTTGCTTGGCAATTTTTTCTATTTCATAAATCAGGTGTCCTACTTGCAACATCATCCGCTCACCTTCAACTCCTCGCGCAAAAGACAGAACTTGCTTAATCAGCTCGGCACCGCGCTTAGCATTTGTTTCTAATAGGGTCAATATCCGCTGACTACGCTCATCGGGAAGCACCATTTCTAGGATTTGAATTGATGCCAGAATTGGCGTTAGTACGTTGTTCAAATCATGAGCAATACCGCCAGCAAGAGTGCCGATACTCTCCATTCGCTGAGCGCGAAGAAACTGGGTTTCAAGTTTTTTCTTTTGAGTAATGTCAGTGTCAACAGTGAGGATTGATTTGGTTTTGTCTTCTTCATCGCGGACAAGTGTCCAGCGGCTGGCGACAATAACTTCCTTACCGTTTTTGGTGACTTTATGCAATTCCCCTTGCCACTCACCTTTCTCTAGCGCAATATTTTGGGCTTCTAGGAGTTGATTTGAAGGATATTTATACAATAGGTACTCGGCATTTTTTCCGATGGCTTCTTCTGCCTTCCAGCCATACACTGCCTCAGCTCCTTTGTTCCAGAATAAGATTTTGTTGTTCAAATCTCTAACCAGAATCGCGTCTGTTGCTACATCGAGTAAAGCAGCTTGTTGGCGGATTTTCTGTTCTGACTGCTTGCGTTCAGTGATGTCTGTATGGGAGCCGGCCATTCGCGCAGGATTCCCCTCTTCATCCCAAAGAGCTTGTCCCCGATCTAGAACCCATTTGTAGGTTCCATCTTTGCACAGTAATCGATGTTCGCTGATATAAAACGGTGTTTTTTTCGCAAAGTGATCTTCGATTAATTGTGTCATCAAAGCAATATCATCTGGATGGACCCTTTTCCGCCATTCATCTATATGGTTAGCAATTTCACTTTCTTCATAACCCAGCATTTCCTTCCATCGTGCTGAGAGAAAAACTTCATTAGTTTTTACATTCCAGTCCCAAATGCCATCATTGTTGCCGCGCAAAGCTAATTGCCAACGTTCTTCACTTTCTTTGAGTGCTTTTTCAACCCGCTTCCGCTCGGTGATGTCATTAAAATAAACCGATAAACCCTCTTTAGAGGGATAGGCGTGGACTTCAAGCCAGGTATTTAATGGTTGGTAAAATTCCTCAAATTCAACAGCTACTTGTTCGGTTATTACTTTGTGATATTGATGGAAGAAAACTGAGCCAACAGATTCGGGAAATTTATCCCATATATTGCAACCGAGGACTTCGGCTGCTGCTTTATGTAAAATTTGTTCTGCTTGCCGATTAAAATAAGTAAATCGCCATTCTTTGTCTAAGGTATAGAAGGCATCAGTGATACTTTCAAGAATGTTTTTCGTGCGGTTGCGTTCTGCTTCAGCTTCGGCGCGTGCCTCTTGTTGTCTGTTTAAAAGTTGGATGCGTTCTTGTTCAGCAGCAATGCGATCAGTAATATCTGTCTGAATACCGACAAAGTAAAGTAAATCATCTTTATCTGAGAATACGGGAGAGATCTTTACTTCGTTCCAGAATGGCTTACCATCTTTGCAATAGTTAAGGATGGTAGTTTTAACTTCTCGGCGTTGAGCGATCGCGTTTCTAATCAGCGCGATCGCATCTTTATCTGTCCCCTCTCCTTGCAAAAACCGACAGTTATGCCCTAACGCCTCTTCTGGCTGATACCCAGTCATCCGCGTAAAAGCAGGATTAGTATAAATAATCGGGTTGTCCGCCTGGTTCGGATCTGTAATCACAATTCCATCTGAGACAAAAGCCACAGCACGCGCTAGTCGCAGATTTTCGTCAGCAGCTGCCTTAAGCGCTTCCTCAGTAACTTTGCGTTCGGTGATGTCGCGAGTAAAGCACCTTGTGTGGATAAATTTATCATTTTCCCACAACACGTTTGAATCAATTAGTACATACTTAATCGAGCCATCTTTGCACAGCAGACGCGCCTCATAGTCATGCAGCGTTTTTTTTGCTTTTAACCGTTGGAGGAGATCTTCTATTACCTCTTTGTCTGCATAGAAATTGGCGATATTCTGACCAACATACTCTTCCCAAGAGTAGCCAAGAAGATCCAATTCCGCCTGGTTTACCCAGAGAATTTCTCCATCTGCTCCCACCCAATGCAACCCGACAACTCCATTTTCTAAGAAGTCAAAAAGATCCTTTTCTCTAGTGCTTAGCTTCGCCTCAAGCGTCTTGGCGCGAGCGATATGGTGTTTTTCTTCAGCTAAATTACGCCTTAATTCTAGTTGGCTAACTACCTGACGGCTTAGCGCTTTAAGCGCCTCTACTTGTTGCGAACTCAACTGCCTTGGTACAGTATCAACGACACATAGTACCCCGATCGTCTGCCCCTCTGGTGTAATTAAAGGTGCGCCAGCGTAAAACCGGATATGGGGAGAGGAATTCACCACGGGGTGTGTGGCAAACTGTTCATCAGCCAAAGTATCAGGAATAATCAGAACGTCGCCCTTGTTGATACAAGCGGGAGATAAATCGATATCTCGCAGCACTTGGGAGATATCTAAACCCACTTTCGACTTGAACCACTGACGGTTCTCATCGAAAAGATTTATCAACGCTATTGGGGTTCCACAAATCTGCGCGGTTATTTGAGTAAGATCGTCAAAAGCTGCTTCCGGATCGGTGTCGAGAATCTGATATTGGCGAATCGCTTCCAGCCTCGCCGCTTCATTTTTTGGTAGTATATTGTTCATTTTATTATTCCTACTTTGACAAGAGCAAAGGGAGCAACCACCTTTAGAGCGATCGCTTGCTAAGTCATCGCTGATTTCTGTGACGCAGTGAAAAAGCATGAGAAATATTAAGCTATTAGCTACTCGATAAGTCTTATTAAAGTGTTCCCTTTTGTTTCAATGGACTAACGCTTCTGTTGAAGTCCTCATAGAAATTACACAATTCCTACAGATTCAACCACTAAGTAGAAGCGATCGCCTATGGGTACTCCCTAGTCGCTGGCGCTAAGAGTGATTTGCGTAGCTTGAAGATATAAATGGTGGTTTTGCTTCTTCCATTTTTGATTAAAATAGTTTATTTCTATATATTATTAATTTTATGCCATCCATCTTGAGGCGGATTATCGGATATATATACGAAATATTTTATTTTATAAAGATTATTATAGATTTATTTGAATGCCGTTTCGTTCATAAATAACAAATCGCAACATATCCTCCAACTCCCCACCTCTGGCGAATTCTCTCCTAACAAGGAAAGCGACTGATGATTGAATTAAAGGGAACGCGATCGCACAGCTCAAAACAAACCGCCGCAGACCCTACTTGCCAGGTGAAATCTGGGAAAATAAGCTGAATAATGCTTATTTAACAAACAATTATTTTTCTTAAATCTCTTTTTAAGCCGCATATAGCTTTCTTTAGCAGAAAAGAACTTGGAGCGACAATGAAGCTTGTTTTAATCGAATCGCCGGGTAAAAAAGAAAAATGGCAAAAATATCTTGGTAGTGGCTTTAAAGTCATGGCAAGTATAGGTCATGTCGTCGAACTAGCCAAAGATGGTGAAGATGCACTAGGGTTTGACATGACCGACAACCGGGTAATTTGCCGGTTCGTTCCTCGCAGCGATCGCGCTAAAAAAGTGTTAGGGGAACTAAAAAAAGCTTCTTCAGCAGCAACAGAAGTAATATTTGCAACAGACCCAGATAGAGAAGGCGAATGTATAGCTTACCACCTAGCGCGAGAATTAAAAGTCAAAAACCCCAAGCGGGTTAGAACCAGCGAAATAACCGAAACAGCCATCAAAAAAGCAATTAAATCCCCCAGTTCCCTTGACCAAAATCTGATCAATGCAGCCTTGGGAAGAGCAGTATTAGACAAACTGGTAGGATTTCGCGGCTCAAAGCTGATTTGGTCGCTCAACAATGGAGCCAAATCTGTAGGTCGAGTTCAAAGTGCTGCATTACACCTGGTTTGCGATCGCGAAAGAGCGATAAAAGCCTTCGTTCCAGAAGACTATTGGAGCGTATGGGTAGATTACGCCGAAGGATTTCGAGCTTTTTACGCCGGACAAGTTAATACTCAAGACACGCAAGAATCAGAGCGGTTAGATACAACAGATGATTCGGAATTACCAAGCAATGAAAAAGAAACGGGAGCGAGAGTGCGATCGCAATCTCAAGCCGATACTCTAGTGCAAGCAGCTAAAACTCATCCTCACAGCGTACTGAGTGTAATTAGTAAGCAAGCAGTTAAAAACCCACCCGCAGCATTTACAACTAGCTCGCTCCAGCAAGCAGCATCAACGCGGCTAAAGTTAAACCCGCAGAAAACAATGCAGCTGGCACAGAAATTATACGAAGGCGGGTTTATTACCTATATGCGTACAGATAGCACATCTTTGTCAACAGAATTTTGTGCTTCAGTGCGGAAGTATTTAGCCGAAAACGACCCAGAAAACCTTTCAGACAAGAGTGTAAAACATAAGAGTTCCAGTAGCTCTCAAGAGGCTCATGAAGCAATCCGACCAACAGAGATTACCCGCACGCCAGAAGTAATTAAAAATCAAGTGGGAGCCGAAGAAGCGGCATTATACGACTTAATTTGGCGGCGTGCCTTAGCTTCTTTGTGTCAAGCGGCTAAACTTTTAAAAACCCGCATACTTACTCAATCAGGAAATATCACCTGGGTTGCATCCGGACAAGTTTTGCAGAGTGAAGGATATCTGCGTTACTGGAAAGATATTGCAGGAGACGTGGTATTACCTACCCTCAAACAAGGTCAGTCATTAACCTTGAAAAAGGCTGGTGCTGATAAAAAAGAAACTCAACCGCCACCGAGATATTCAGAAGCAAAATTAATTTCATTAATGGAAAAGTTGGGAATTGGCAGACCTTCCACCTATGCTCCGACTGTAGCAACTCTGAAAGAGCGGGAATATGTAATTGTCCAAAAGGGAAATTTGGTACCTACACCTTTGGGGCTGGAAGTTGATGAGTTCATGGGACGGGCGTTACCGGATTTAATTAAGTCAGATTTTACCGCAAAAATGGAGCGAGAATTGGATGCGATCGCATCCGGCAAACTTGACTGGGAAAAGTACGTAATTAACTGGAACCAGGACTATTTTGCACCAGCAATATCTAAAGCAAAGCAGTTGGTAACACCTGCTGCAACGGGAGCTATTAAACAAATCTCAGGCAAGAATTCTTATCCAGCTCAAGTTGAAAATAATAATTACCCTGTTTCTCGTTCTTCCAGCAGCACAAAACGCGCTCCACAAAAATCTCGCTCTTTACCAAAAAGCGATTTTCCTCAAGTCACGGAAATCGTTTGTCCCAAGTGCAGTAGATTTTTGACCAAAGTTACTTCTAAATCTGAGAAAGTGAAAGCAGGTCACTTCCTAAAATGTGATGACCGTGCTGGTGGATGTGGTGCAGTGATGTTTATGAATGAACGCACTAAAAAGTACGAATTACCTTACTCAGAACGTTCGGCAAAAAGCTCTGATTCAGAAAAATTGACAAGTTATTCTTGCCCGGTTTGTAGTTCTTGTTTGGAAAACTTTGGTTATTCCGACAAGCAAACCGGAGAAGCTAAAACAATGCTGAGGTGTTCTAATGCTGATAATAGGAAAGGTAGCTGTAAAGAAGTCGCTTTTTGGTGGACTAAAGAGGGTAACTGGTGGTCAAAAGTGTATGGGGAAATTGGAGAAAAGACTGTAAAATCCCGAAAAACCGTAGCAAAAACCCGGTCGTCTTCGTCTGCAAAACGAACGTAGTGGGAATGCGATCGCGCAGAAATCGTTTCCTCTATCAGCTAGTAACTATAGCAATCCTATTTAAGTTTTGAGATGCCAGGGGTTCAGATACCCGACTTCTTTACAGAAGTCGGGTATCTCGTCTTCACTTGCCTGATTAACGCCCATCTTGCATAGGTATGCACTCGTTAAGCGTACTCTTCTGTTCGGTCATCAGAAACTTGCGGAAGTGTTTAAAAAATGCTTCTATAGTTCCATCTGCTAATGCACTCTGAACTGTAATAATAGCCTTTTCCACAGTGTAATTTGGCTCGACTAGAGACAATGCAAATGCTGCATTTAAAGTTACCAAATCGACAATATGTTTCCGCCCCTGCCCGCTGATTATAGCTAAGAATTCAGCGGCATTAGCTGTAGCATCGCCTCCGGCAATATCGGATACTTGCACAGTCGTCATCCCGAAATCTTCAGGTACGATTTCTCTTGTAGTAATGTTATCTTGTACCTCGATTATTTGGGAATTACCAGCTAAAGTAATCTCATCAAGTCCATCCGAACCAGTCACAACTAACGCTTTCACTCCGAGTTCAGATAAAGCTTCCGCAATAACGAGAGCTACTGATGGATTGCCACAGCCTACCATTTGGTGAACTGGTTTACTGGGATTGAGTAATGGCCCTAATAGATTAAAGACAGTAGGTTGTCCTACCTCAGATCGTGCAGCTGCGATCGCGCTAAAAGCAGGATGCCAATCACGAGCAAAAAGAAATGTTAACCCGGTGTTCTGGAGACTCTCAACGGCGCGTACTGTGAGCGCAGATAGGGAAATCCCTAATATTTCCAGTAGATCGAAAGATCCATTAGGCTTTACCGAACCGCGATTGCCGTGTTTAGCAACTCGAACGCCAAGGGCAGCAACGATAAACGCTGCCGTTGTCGAAACGTTGTAGCGTGGCTGACGAACGCCTCCAGTACCAACTATATCGAGATCGACGCGACCAAAGTCTGCCTTTCGTCTTTTCTCCCAGAGGGAATCGCGATACCCCAGTAGTTCTTGGGGTCGTGCGTCCAGAATCGGTCGGGACTGAAGGAAGCTGACGATCTGATCGTGTTCAGCGTATCCTGACAACAGAAAGTCCATAACCTCGCAAGCCTGAGAACGTGTCGGGGGTATCGATAGTTTCATATATGGTTAGTTTTTCTAGAGACTTGCCTTCAAAGAGTGTAGTAGCGTGTCCAGGCTAAAGTGGTAGCGATTGTCTTGCTCAAGGCGATCGCTACTATAGCAATCCGAGCCAGAGTTATGAGATACCAGCCCTTCAGATACCCGACTTCTCTTACGAAGTCGGGTATCTCGTCACGAATCATGTACAAATTAGACAAGAACTGGGACAGGTTGAGGCCAGCGGTTCATGGCTTTACCAATGATGGACAATTCCTGCATTAGGCAATCGAATCGCTCTGGAGTCAGGGATTGGGGGCCATCAGACAGAGCTTTAGCGGGATTGGGGTGAACCTCAATCATCAGAGAATCTGTGCCAGCTGCGATTGCTGCCATCGCCATAGAAGGCACATACTCCGCTTTGCCTGTACCGTGACTGGGGTCAATCATAATCGGTAGGTGCGTCAGACTTCGCAACACAGGTATCACTGACAAATCCAGGGTATTCCGAGAGTATTGTTGATCGAACGTGCGGATACCGCGTTCGCAGAGAATTACATTCGGGTTCCCAGCTGCTAACAGATACTCAGCTGCCATCAACCATTCTTCAATCGTGGCTGCCATTCCCCGCTTTAGCAAGATTGGTTTATTCTGCGCCCCCACTTTTTTGAGCAGCGAGAAATTCTGCATATTGCGAGCGCCTATTTGGATAATATCCGCTACTTCGGCTAATTTTTCCAAATCAGCAGCATCCATGAGTTCGGTGATGATACCTAAACCTGTCGCTTCCCGCGCTGCTGCTAGCAAACCTAGAGCGCTCTCACCATGACCTTGAAAAGCATAAGGTGAAGTGCGAGGCTTGTATGCACCTCCCCGCAAGAATTTTGCGCCAGCTGCCTTAACTCGTCGTGCCGTCTCGACGATCATTTCTTCATTTTCAACTGAGCAAGGCCCTGCCACAACTACCAGTGGATGGTTTTCTCCAAAATGAACAGGCCCGTTAGGAGTGGGTACAACTACCTCACTCGCCTCACCATGATGAAAGGCACGGCTAACTTGTTTAAAGGGTTTCTCAACTCGCAATACCTGTTCAATCCAAGGGCTAAGTTCTTGCAGCTGCAATGGATCTAATGTAGCGGTATTACCCACTAGACCTATTACAACCTTATGTTTACCGACGATTTTTTGTGATGTCAGCCCCCAAGAAGAGCTGAACTCTTGGCTAAGGCGAGCAATCTCCGCTTCTGGAGAGCCGCTTTTCATAATCACGATCATGTTTTAAGTCCCTGTTAATATCTTTGCGTACAAAATGTTCGGAAATTCGCAATTAGGCTTCACCCAAAAGCAGTAGGGTGAAGTCTAATCAGTAGGATTTAAGCAATGTGCAAAAACTTGGCAACTGTTTGCACATCCTTGTCACCACGCCCAGAGCAGTTAATGACAATGCGTTGATTGTCAGCTAGTTGCGGACAGAGAGTTTCTAAGTATGCGATCGCATGAGCAGTTTCCAGTGCTGGGATAATCCCCTCCAACTGCGACATTCGCTTAAATGCGTCTAAAGCTTGTTGATCCGTCACGCTGTAATATTCGGCGCGCCCAAGTTCCTTGAGATAACTATGCTCAGGGCCCACACCGGGATAGTCTAGTCCAGCACTAATAGAATGCGCCTCAATAACTTGACCATCATCATCTTGCAATAAGTAGCTCATCGCACCGTGCAGAACACCAATTCGCCCTTGCGTCAGAGTCGCTGCGTGCTTCTCAGTGTCTACACCTTCACCCGCAGCTTCAACGCCAATCATCCGCACTGTTGATTCATCCACAAACTCGTGGAACAGTCCGATTGCGTTAGAACCACCACCCACACAAGCAAGCAGAATATCCGGTAGCCCTCCCCATTTTTCCAGACACTGGGCGCGAGTTTCTAAGCCAATTACCGCGTGGAAATCGCGCACCATCATTGGGTAGGGATGGGGCCCGGCAACGGAACCGAGAATATAATGGGTAGTCTCCACATTTGTCACCCAGTCTCGAATCGCCTCCGAAGTGGCATCCTTGAGCGTTCCTGTTCCTGCTTCCACTGGACGAACTTCTGCCCCCATCAGTCGCATCCGGAACACGTTGAGAGCTTGTCGCTCCATATCGTGAACGCCCATGTAGATTACGCACTCCAGACCAAAACGCGCGCAAACTGTTGCGGTGGCGACACCATGCTGACCTGCGCCCGTCTCAGCAATAATTCGCTGCTTGCCCATGCGCTTTGCTAATAGCACCTGAGCCAGCGCATTGTTAATTTTGTGAGCGCCTGTATGGTTTAAATCTTCGCGTTTGAGGTAAATTTGCGGCCCTGTGCCATCAGGCCGAGCATAGCGGGCAGTTAAACGCTCCGCGAAGTACAGGGGGCTGGGTCGTCCCACGTAGTCTCGCATTAGGTTTTGCAGTTCCTCTTGAAAACTAGGATCGCTGCGATATTGCTCAAACGCTGTTTCTAGCTCACTGAGCGCAGGCATCAAAGTTTCCGGTACGTACTTACCGCCGAAGCGACCAAACCGACCGAGAATATCGGGTCGCTGGGTAATGGGTGAAGCTAGAGTATAAATGTCTTTTGTGCTTGTCACTGTTAATTTCCTCTATCTGTTGAGTATTTTGCTGATGATTAAGCAGGTAGGCGCAATTGAATTTCACTTGCTAAGGGTTGGTAATGGGTAATAAGAAAGACTTCCTCCCAATTAAAATGGCATTGACTTAACGAGAATTGAGTTTTAGCGTAGGTTGGGTTTCATGACTTCAATTGAACAAAAACAAAGGAGGCGTTGGGTAACGCTATCACTCAACCCAACTTACAAGCTTGTAATTAGCTATTAGCCATTACTAATAGTCAATGTTTTCTGTTTCTTTCTGTGCTTGGAAAGAGAACTTATACCCAAAACACCTAGACCTAATAAACCTAATGTAGAAGTCGGTTCCGGAACCGAAGCTGAAGTAGTGTCATAGGTGTAGCCCATTTTCCGGTAATCTAAAACGTCTGCGGGCGTGACAATATCATCAGAGTCAAAAACTGGTAATAGGGATAGTAAATCTCCTAGCCCTTTACTCGCTGGAGTGGACATACCTCCATCCCAAGGCCACATTGGATCGTTGAGATTGTGTCCATAAGGCTGACCTTCCGAAGGATAAAAATCGCTTCCTTCATGTCCATTATCCTGCCACTCAGCCCAGAGACGATCCACATTAGAATGATTTAGCCAAAATACTGGATCGTTTACAGAACTAGGAATGTTGCTCATCGTTCCTATAGGCTGGAACGTGGGTCGGTTCGTAGTTAAATCAATACGAACCCCACCGACTAAGCCATGAATATAGTTATGAGCAAAGCCTCCATTAATTACATTACCCTCTTTATCAAAAGAAATAAATCCTTCTAAAGCAGGACGAAAAACTTGGTAATCATCGAGGGCAAGAATTCGATCTATCTCTGCTTTAGGTATTGGGTAATCAGTAGCAGGAGGTACTTGCAGAAAGCGTAAGAGTGACGTACCCAACGATTGGTTTGTAGATGGATCGATATGTAAGTCTTTGTTGAGAACCCATCCACTAGCTTCTGAGAAATTACCGGATACAACCGTGCCTCCTTCAAAAGCTCCCGCGCCTGGGATATTGATAGTTACGCCTTGACCATTTGACCCCATAAAATCGGGTTGGAAGATAACGTCAATGGCTGTAGGATCTGTCCAATCCCAGTAGGGAACCGTTACGCTTGGGTCTACTGATTGTAAGGCTTGTTCAAATCTGCGTACATATTCGCGATGCCACGGCAGAAATCCTGAATTTTCATGAGCAGTATCAATATTATGATGATGCTGATGTTCTTCATGCCAATGGATTACGCTCATGGCTCCCAGATGTACGGCAACAAACTGGTCGTAAATACTCAGAGCGCTGCCTTCTGGAATTGTGGTTTTTAAAGTTTTGATAGCGTTAACGAAGTTGTTTTTTTCCTCAGAAGTAAGGTCAACCACGTTTTTTCTAACAACTAGGTCAGCTGCGATCGCTTCCATCCCGAACAAGCTGACAGCTATACCAAAGCTTAATACTTTAACAGATTTATGCAAAAATCCCATGTTTTTTTTCGCTTTCGGTTAACTTCCTCACCGCCAAAATCAGAACTTAAAAATGAAAGCGAAAAACGTTTCATTTTTAAGTTTTGATTCTTAATGCTTGATTAATTGGGGGGTAATCGCTTCTTTCAACTCTCGACAAAGTTCTTCAACAGCTTGCAGTCCTTGAGTTGGAGTACCAGATGCCAAACGTTTCACAAAGGCACTTCCCACAATTACGGCATCTGCACCCCAATCTTTTACCTGACGAGCTTGTTCTATTCCAGAGATGCCAAAACCAACGCCGATGGGTTTGTCAGTTATACCTCGCATCTCTAGTAACAAATCCTTAACACGTCCTTGGACTTGCGATCGCATCCCGGTAACGCCAGTGACACTCACCAGGTAAATAAATCCCTGAGACTGTTGCGCGATCGCTTCAATGCGTTCCTTGGAACTGGTGGGAGCCGTCAGCAAGATTACTTCAATGTCCAAAGCAGCAGCTTGCTGTAGCAGGTTTGAAGCCTCCTCCAATGGTAAATCGGGAACCACCAACCCTCTTACCCCTGCACTCGCAATGTCCTCTAGAAACTGCTGAATGCCTCGGTTCAAAATTGGATTGTAATAAGTAAATAGGATCAGAGGCGCTTTTAAGCCGGGACTGACAGCTTGAAGCATCTCTAAAACCTGTTCTAATTTGGTTCCCTGTTGCAAAGCGCGAGTCGCTGCGGCTTGAATCACAGGGCCATCTGCCAGCGGATCTGAGTAGGGAACGCCCAACTCAATCATGTCAGCACCATTGCGATCTAAGATTCGTAAAGCTTCTGCTGTTGTATCCAGGTCAGGATCTCCAGCGGTGATAAAGGGAATCAAAGCGCACTGGTTGCGATCGCGTAAAGACTCAAAACAATCAGAGATAGAATTCATTCTGATATTCCTTTAAAAATGGCTAATTGCTAATGGCTAATTGCTTTGGAGTAATTAGCAACTTATGCAACTTGTAAAACGATTTTGCCGCGCACGCCCGCGCCGCCCTGTTGAAGCCTTTCATGGGCTTGGTCAACTTGATTAAGCGCAAAGGTCATCCCGACAACAGGCTTAATTTGACTTCGTTCAATTAAGGTTCTTAGCGCTTCGAGTTTAGGGCGGGGACGCTCTAAATGGACAAAGTGAACAGTAATATTTTTCCCAATAGCAAAATTGAGGTCGCCTTGTACGCCAGTCACAGTAACAGCACGACCATCAACTTTGGTTGCTATCAGGCTTTGGGCTAAAACTTCGCCGCCAACCGTACTCAAGCAAACGTCAACCCCTTGTCCGCCTGTTTCGCGCTGAATGATCTCAACAAAGTTTTCGTTTCGGTAGTCAATTGCTCTGTCTGCACCGATGGACTTCACGAAATCAGCGTCGTAGCCGCCGCAAGTTGTATAAACGTATGCACCCGCCGCCTTAGCGATTTGGATAGCAAACGAGCCTACACCTCCTGCACCACCGTGAATTAGTACAGTTTCGCCGATTTTGACATTTGCCCGGTCGATGAGTGCAGCCCACGCTGTACCGCCTGCTACGGGTATGCTAGCTGCTTCTTGATGGGATAAATTTGCAGGCTTTTTGGCGACAATCGATTCATTCGCTACATGATACTCAGCGTTGGCACCGTCGCCATCCATAAGTCCGATGGCATAATATACCTCATCGCCTACTTGAAAATCCCTCACATTTTCCGCGATCGCTTCGACGACACCGGAAACGTCATAGCCGAGGATTGCGGGTAGTTTGATTCTTGGGCCAAATACCCCTTGACGCACCCCACAGTCAGCAGGGTTAACGGAGGTTGCATAAACTTTCACCAAAAGTTCGTTTTTACCTGGTGTTGGTTTATCTACCTCGCGGAGTTCAAAGACTTCTGAACCACCGAAGTCTTTTATAACCATTGCTTTCATGGGATCACCTCAATACATCTCGGTTAGTCGTGTTCATCTGGCAAAAATCCCCCCAACCCCTTTTTTTAGGGGGGCTATTGTTGAGTTAAACCCGTTAAAAAGCAGAGCTATTTATACCAGGGGTATGCTCCTCAACCCCTTTTTTAAGGGGGTCGCCGTAGGCGGGGAGATCAAGCCTTAGCAGACTGTGTACAGCTTGCTCTATATCGGGTTGCTTAACTAAAGACTCTCCTACCAGAACTGCACGGACACCAGCCTCAGCCACAAGGTCTAAATCAGCTCTTGTGTACAGACCAGATTCACTAACAACCGTTATCCCTAAACTGTGCAACTTTTCCCGCCGCTGTGCCATTATTTGCTGTGTAGTTCCTAGCGAGACCGTAAAATTCTCCAGATTACGGTTGTTAATCCCCACTAATCGCACGTTTGAGAGCTTTAGCACCCGGTCGAGTTCTGCTAAGGTATGCACCTCTACTAGCGCGTTCATACCTAGCTCACAGGCAATATTCAGAAAGTTTTGCAGCTCTCGATCCGATAAGATGGCTGCAATTAGCAGCACCGCATCCGCTCCAACCGTCCGCGCTAGATAAATTTGGTAGGGGTCAATGATAAACTCTTTGCAGAGTAGCGGTAGCGTGACGCGCTGACGAATAAGATGCAGATTTTCAAAGCTACCCTGGAAGAATTTGCGATCGGTTAGCACAGACAGACAGGTTGCTCCACCCCCCTGATAGCTTTGCGCGATCGCAACTGGATCAAAATCCGCTCGAATTACTCCTTTACTAGGTGACGCTTTCTTGACTTCTGCAATCAAACTAGGGCAATTTGAATGCTGTAAAGCCATCAGAAAATCCTTTGGACAAGGAGCATTATTTAGCTGCTCTTGAAGAGTTGCTAAAGGTAGCTGTTCTTTGCTTTGAGCAACTTCTTGCTCCTTGTACTTTACAATCTTTTGCAGAATATTGGCTTCGAGATTTGGCGGATGGCGATGGATTTGCATTGGGGTAACTTGAGTTAAGAACAAACGCGATCGCTTTAATGTCGGACAGTGGAAAAGTCGGAATTAACTTGCAAATTTCCATCCAGATTTTCCTGAACAGTCATTTCCACCATATTTGAGGAATCACTACCTTTTGCATAGGTACGGATCGCGTTGATAATAATCGCCAGACCAACTTCTCCACCAAGCGTCATGATAGATTCTGGGTGGAACTGGACTGCGGCGATCGGGAGTATCTTATGCTCAATTCCCATAATCACATCATCATGGGAAATAGCTGTAACTTTCAGTTCTTCAGGCAATGAATCTTGCAGAGCAAACAATGAGTGATATCTACCGACTTCAAAAGATTGCGGTAAGTTTTGGAAAAGTCCCGATTCTGAATCTGTGACAAAAACACGCGATGGCTTACCATGTTGTGGATAGTTGAGAACTCCCAGTTCACCGCCGAAAGCTTCAACAATTCCTTGCAACCCTAAACAAACTCCGAAGATGGGAATTTGTCGCTGTACGCAAGCTTTTACCATTTCTGGTACATGAAATTCACTGGGTCTGCCAGGGCCAGGAGATAAAACAACCAAGTCTGGATTACTATCAAGAATTTCTTCTGAGAACCCATGACGTAGCGTTGTGACTGTAGCACCAGTCTGGCGAATGTAGTTAGCAAGTGTATGCACAAACGAGTCTTCATAATCAATTAGTAAGACACGCTTGTTTTCTCCAAAACGAACTTTTCCCTCGCCAACTACCGAACTATTTGGCACTTCAACACTCGTTTGTTTAGCTTGGCGAATTGTTTGAAAAAGAGCTTCTGCCTTAGTGAGAGTTTCCCGTTCTTCCGCTTCTGGAACCGAGTCATAAAGAACAGTAGCACCAACTCGAACTTCTGCGATCGCATCTTTCAAACGCATAGTCCGCAGAATTAAACCAGTGTTCAAATTGCCATTAAAAGTTAAGCATCCAACGGCTCCACCATACCAACGTCGGGCGCTACGTTCGTGCTGTTCAATAAACTGCATTGCTGCCCGTTTTGGAGCGCCCGTCACCGTCACTGCCCAAGTATGACTTAAAAAGGCATCCAAAGCATCAAACTCAGGCCGTAATATTCCCTCAACATGATCTACTGTATGGATTAAGTGACTGTATAACTCAATTTGGCGACGACCAATTACTCTTACTGATCCAGGTTCGCAAATGCGAGATTTGTCATTACGATCGACATCAGTACACATTGTTAACTCAGATTCATCCTTGCGGGAATTGAGCAACTGACGAATACGATCCGCGTCATCAATAGCATCTTGTCCGCGCACGATCGTACCGCTGATCGGACACGTTTCAATACGCCTTCCTTCAACACGGACAAACATCTCTGGAGATGCACCAATCAGATATTCCCCACCTAAATTAAAGATAAACCCATAGGGGCTAGGATTTATTTGCTTTAATGTTTGGAACAGTTTAGCTGGGGAGGTTTCGCATACTTCAAAAAAGCTTTGGCTGGGAACAACCTCAAATAAATCGCCTCTTTTGAAGTAATCAAGTGCTTTGTTAACTTGGTTGGCGTATTCTCCCGGTGCATGATCAGATATTTGATTTCGGGTAAGACACTTGCCTTTGTAATCAATTACCTCACCTGTACGAGGTAAACCATTGGTATTACCATGCACAGTATCAAATTCATATTGGATACGATATGCGCTCTGAAGGTAGTAGTCAACTATCGTCAATTCATCAGGCAGATATAGCACCAAATCCCGCTGATCGGCTGGACGTTCTTGAAGCTGGGAAACTGACTCAAACTGATATACCAAGTCGTAGCCAAACGCACCATATAACCCCAGATGTTCATCTTCAATGCTGTAAAAAGAATGTAGAATATCACGAACAATAGTGAAAACAGAAGGTTGCTTGCTACGTTCTTCTTCTGGGAAAGATTCTTCTGTTGGTTTTATAGAACCAGTGATAAAATACTTTTCCAGAGTGATTTCCTGAAGTTGCGATCGCGACTTTAAACGCTCTGCCAAATAAGCCAAAAGCACGACCCCGCGCTCGTTAAGTGCAGTCAGAGTGAAAGAGCGATCGCGTGTAGCGAGTTCCAGGGGTGGATTAACAAAACCTATAGCCCATCTCTTGTATCTTCCTGGGTATTCGTAGCTGCTTGCAAGCAAACCTCCTCGCTGAGAATTAATGCGTCCCAAAATCTCTTCAATGGCAGTTTCCATTGAAATCTCGATTATGGAACGAGTTATGTTAACGCCGCCTCTGGTTATATAGCTGTGGGAATCAAAAAACATAATAAAGTCAATCCAAATTCTAGTTAAAAGTCGGTATTAACAGCCCTATTTGAGAAAGTTACCCAACTTAGACTCAAATTTTGCTTTTGCCAATATTTTCCCTATGTGGCAATCTCATACCAATTCGCTTTTTTGGCGGTTACACTTAAGCTTCTTCTCAACCCCCTTTAAAAGGGGGTTGAGGGAATCTTAAATGTGGCATTAAAACAGTTAATTAGTATCAGACGCTAAGCTTCTGTCTACTCCGCTTTTTGAGCCTTGAATACAGTAAAAATGAGACCCCCAGCACTACCAGCGGTGTTGAAAATCCAGGCTCAGGTACAGACTGAACATTACCGTCATTAGTACCAGTATCTTTGGCAAGGATGAGTCGGTTAAACGTCTGACTTTCCGATTCCCCTAAATTGCCTGTTAACCCAATAAAGTCTTCACCAATCCTGCCCATGAGGGAGTTAATCAAGTCGTCAACAGTAGTCTTTATCTCTGGCAATAATGTTTCCGGGCTGGTGATGTTGTCACCATCAACTAACCAGTTGCCATTACCAACGACTGTGTTATTACTGGTGAACAGCCAATTGCCATTCCCAATGACCGTGTTGTTACTTCCGAAGTCCCAGTTACCGTTACCGATAGTTGAGTTATTGCTTCCGAAGTGCCAATTACCATTACCCAAGGTTGCGTTATCGCTAACGTAGTCTAAATACCAATTGCCATTGCCAATGGTTGCATTGTCGCTGCTGAAGTCCCAATGCCAGTTACCATTACCGATGGTTGCGTTATCGCTTCCAAATTGCCAATTACCATTACCAATGGTTGCGTTGTCGCTACTGAAGTCCGAGTTACCATTGCCGATGGTTGCGTTATCGCTTCCGATGTCCGAGTTACCATTCCCAATGGGTGCGTTGCTACTATTGAACGATACGTCACCACCACCAGCAAACGGATTACTTCCACCGCCACTACCGCCAGCAAAAGGATTGCTTCCACCGCCAGTACCGCCAGCGAACGGATTACTTCCACCGCCACTACCGCCAGCAAAAGGATTGCTTCCGCCACCACTACCGCCAGCAAAGGGATTGCTTCCACCGCCGCTACCGCCAGCAAAAGGATTACTTCCACCGCCGCTACCACCAGCGAATGGATTGCTTCCGCCGCCACTACCGCCAGCAAAAGGATTACTTCCACCGCCACCAGCAAAAGGATTACTTCCACCGCCGCTACCACCAGCGAATGGATTGCTTCCGCCGCCACTACCGCCAGCAAAAGGATTACTTCCACCGCCACCAGCGAACGGGTTACTTCCACCGCCACTACTGCCGCCAGCGAACGGATTGCTTCCACCGCCAGTACCGCCACCAGCAAACGGGTTACTTCCACCGCCAGTACCGCCACCAGCAAAAGGATTGCTTCCGCCACCACTACTGCCGCCAGCGAACGGATTGCTTCCGCCGCCAGTACCGCCACCAGCAAACGGGTTACTTCCACCGCTAGTACCGCCGCCAGCAAACGGGTTGCTTCCACCGCCACCAGCAAACGGGTTACTTCCACCGCCACTACCGCCGTCAGCAAACGGGTTACTTCCACCGCCACTACTGCCGCCAGCGAACGGATTGCTTCCACCGCCAGTACCGCCACCAGCAAACGGGTTACTTCCACCGCCACCAGCAAAAGGATTGCTTCCGCCACCACTACCGCCGCCAGCGAACGGGTTGCTTCCGCCGCCACTACCGCCGCCAGCAAACGGGTTGCTTCCACCGCCAGTACCGCCGCCAGCAAACGGGTTACTTCCACCGCCACCAGCAAAAGGATTGCTTCCGCCACCACTACTGCCGCCAGCGAACGGATTGCTTCCACCGCCAGTACTGCCACCAGCAAACGGGTTGCTTCCGCCGCCAGTACCGCCGCCAGCAAACGGGTTGCTTCCACCGCCACCAGCGAATGGATTGCTTCCGCCGCCACCAGCAAATGGATTGCTTCCACCAGTAGATGAGTTGCTACGACTCAGGGGGTTGGCACCGCCACCGAAGATAGTGAAGAGATTGTCGCCAGCAAACGGGTTGCCACCATAGGGTAGGTCGTTAAAGGAAGAGTTACCACCTGTAGGAGAACCGCTTCCACCAAAGGGTGAGTTATCACCAAGAACTACAGACAGCCGATCAAAGGGTGATTGCCGAGGCAAGGTGCCACCGCTATTTGGGTTGCTGTTACCAGTAGATGATGGGTTGCCACCAGCAAACGGGTTGCTACCGCTGGATTCATTTGCGTCCATCAGTAATAGTCCTCTTATTTTAGGAAAAAATTGGTTAGAGACGGAGGAACATCAAAAAGACAAACCTGCACTTGCTTTATGACGCTTGTCTTCGGTTTTTCAATACTCCCCGCTTCTGTCTCGTGTTTAGTTGCTAAACAGCAGTGCGATCGCGATCGCTTGTCAAATCGATGACTGACTTTTGTTGTCGTTTTCTCAATGTCGCCGCCGCTCCAATCCCCAGGAACGCTAAACTCAATACGGAGGAAGGTTCAGGTACTGCGGTTCTGTCTATGTTTAACACCTGGACGCGACCTTGGAAGAAATCGCCCACATAGAGTTTGTCATCTTTGTAGCTTGTGCCAGCCGTCCAGTTAAATTTCCCTGGTGAGAGGTCGAGGGGATTGCCAAAGGGTGGCTCACCTAGTTGGGGAGGTGGTGCTGCGACAGCTGAACCAAATGCAGTGAGGAAGTTACCGTTTTTATCGAATACCTGAACGCGGCTGTTGATAGAATCAGCCACATAAATATTCTCAAACTCATCCACTTCTAGTCCAATTGGCTGATTAAACTCTCCAGGCCCGGTGCCTTGTTTGCCAAACGTCAAGATAGGATTACCTTCTGGATCGAGTACCTGAACGCGGTTGTTAAACTGGTCACTCACAAAGAAATTTCCACTAACTGGGGAAATTCTCAAACCTGCTGGCCCTTGGAACTGCCCAGGTTCGGTTCCAGAGCTGCCAATGGAACCGATTAGCTCGCCGTCCTTAGTGTATTTGTTGATCTTGTCGCCGCTAAAATCACCCACATACACATTGCCAGCTTTGTCGAATGTCACACCAGAGGGGCCAAAGAAAGCCCTACCCGGTATGAGTCCGGCAAATGAGCCAAAGGAGTTAATAAAATTACCTTGGGGATCGTAGACATTAACGCGGTTGTTGAAAACATCCCCTACATACAAATTCCCAGTATCCGGATCAATTTCTAAAGCTGATGGCTCGTCAAATTGTCCGGGGCCTTTGCCGCCCTCGCCAATTGCTCCTATATAGTTACCTTGAGGGTCGAATACTTCAACTTTGTTACCGATGTCCGGGTTAAAACTGCCGTCTGGGTTAAGACCGCGACCGTTACTTATGAGGGTATTCCCAGAGGCATCCACTGCTATGCCTTGGGGAACAAACAGCTGCCCAGGGCCGAAACCAGGACTGCCAATACTACGCTCGTAGGTTAAAGTTAGCGATTTGGCTTCAGTTGCTGCTGCAACTATGAATCCGGTACTGAGAATGGCAATTGAAAGATTTTTTACTAATCCCATAAGATTGAATTCCTGGTTGGGTGAGTTTATATGGTTGCGATCGCGCTACACTTTTTTCATTCAGGCGATCGCAACCATGCGTTAAGGTATCTACCAAAAGTTGTTAGATCGTCTCTGTCAAAGCTTTACTGTTTTTGTGTTTTTGTTTGTTGCCCTTTCTGGCAACAGCAGTTATTGTGCCAATGGCTAATAAACCCAGTACCGAAGCGGGTTCGGGAACTGGTGTGGTATCAACCCGAACGACTTGTCCTCGCCCGGGTCCAACACCGCGTGTTGTGACATAAATTTGGTTGTCAGGACCAATAGCAAGACCATCAGCCGATTCCAGCCCTTCACCCGCAGCGACGAGGGTTGTGCGAGTCCCATCAGGAGCTAGTTGAATTAAAGAACCAGGCAAGTTCTGGATGTTCGGACTTGTTAACTGTGACAGGTCGCTGAACTGTAAGACTAGCAAGTTGCCTTGCTTATCAAACGTTAGTTCTGTAATTGCGTTAAACCCTTCAGCATAAACTTCTGGTATACCATTCTCCCCAATTCGGAAGATCCGCGCTTGATCTTGTGGATAGGGAAAGCCTGAATATTCACCAACATATAAAGCACCATCGGGACCAATTGCCCCACCAGTGGGTACGGATTGAATTGTGATCCGAGGGTTTCCTGCCTCATCTGGAGGTAGAAAGTTTATTAGCCCTGGTGGAAGCTCTACTCCTGGTGGAAGTGGTGGAAGTTTTGGGTTAGTAATGATGTTCAGAGGAAGTGCAACTGCTTTTGCATCACTGCCATCAAGTTTGAGGCTATAGGCTACGTTCCCACCGCCATCAATGACATAAGCAGTATCGCCACTAATAGTCAAGTCGTAGGGATTGGTAACTACGTCTCCACCGTCAGGATTATTAATGATTTCATATTTGCCGAAGTCGAAAATCTCAGTTAGCTCTTGCGTGATCAAATCAGCTTTGAACAGTTTTGCCAAGTTAGAAGTATTTAAGACTTCATCGGGTGCGGCTGGAGGGAAAGTAGCGAGTTGCGTTGGTGGGATTGGAAAATTAGCGCCAAGGGCAATTGTTTCTGCATCACGATTTCCCGGATAACCAGCAAACCCAGTTAGAAGATAAGCATTACCAAAAGAATCAAATTGTAGATCCTGAGGACCAGCTCCTTGATTTCCAGAGGGTTGTTCTGCTAGAGACTGGAAGTTTTGAAATATCCGCGACTGCTGACCGTCTGGCGTAAGTTTGACAACTGAGCCACTATTTCCAGCGCAGATCGGCTGAAATATCGTACTAGGTGATGCCTGACACTTGCCATTTCCTCCGATACCAGGCTCGGCTACGTAGAGCGTACCGTCAGGACCAAAACTAACAGCGCGTGCGTTACTAACTCCATCCACAACCACAGTCAACGATGCAGCTTGGGCGGCTTTGGTTCCGGTAATAGCGGTAAGACCAATCAGAAATGTCAGAGTAAATTGCTTGAGTTTCATGTGTCGCAAAGTTGGATTTAAGTGAATGAAAGTTTGTTAGTTGACTTGACGATCTGCGATCGCACATTTACGCTTCCGCATCCGAGCAACACCTATGCCAAGGGTGAATAAGGCTATAGCAGAACTAGGATCTGGCACAGGTTTGGGATCAATTCTTAGGACTTGCCCTTGTCCAGGGCGACCGCCGCGATTTGTGACGTAGATTGCACCATCGGGGCCCAGAGTTAGGGAAGTAGGCGACTCTAGGCCATTACCGCCCAGGAGAGTTGTGCGATCGCCATCTGGGGTTATTTTGAAGAGACTTGCCTCTAAATTACCTTTCCAGGCTGACTGATTGGCGTACTGCAAGGCATACAAATTACCCGCAGCATCAAATTCCAAGTCTGTTAGTTGCGTAAAGCCATCAGCGTAGACAGTTGGTTGACCATCAGCACCAACACGATAGATTTTTGCTCCACCTTCTGGAAAAGGAAAACCAGTAAATTCGCTGACGTAATAAGCACCATCCAAACCTTTTGCCACAGCTGAGGGTACTGGTTGAACTGGAAACTGCAATGGTGGTGTATCAGGAAGACTACCAATAGGAGGTACCTGTCCGGGATCGAAAGGTACGGAGTCAGGACCTGGAAAGACTGGATTAGTCAATATCTGGGTGGGAAGGAGCGCGATCGCTCTCAAATCGTCCCCATTAATCCCTAGACCCAGCAAGTCGTTCGCACCTGCATCAACTACAACAAAGTTATTGCCATCTATGAGAAAATCCAAGGGATTGCTAACTAAATCGCCGCCATCGGGATTGTTAGCGAGTTCATAGTTAGCTAAATCTGCAATACTGCTCCACGAATTTGTATTGAAGTCGGGAGAGATGATTTTGCCAAGGTCAGTGTCACCGATTATGCGATCGCGTAAAGCTGGATTAGCAGCATACCCAAGCAGAACATAAGGCGAACCTTTGGCATCAAATTTTATATCGTGAGGGCCAGCTGCTCCCGTACCGTCTGGTAATGCTACCGAAGGAAGTCCGGTAAGTATCCGCTTGAAAGTCCCATTCTCAATTTTGGTTACTGCACCACTTGTTCCATAACATAAAGAATCGCCTTGGGCGCTCGGTGATGGAACGCAAACCCCGTTTCCCCCCGTTCCCGCCTCTGTAACATACAGCGCACCGTCAGGGCCAAAGCTAAGACCCTTTGCATTATCAAGACCGTCCGCAAGTATTGTAAAAGATACTGCTTCTGCGGCTTTTGCTCCCACAACAGCGACACTACAAAAAGTTAGAAATGCAATAGGAAATTGCTTTACTTTCATCTCAGGCGATATTGGCTCTAAGTAATTTTTGAGAATTAGAGGATGTCCCAGAAGTGTCAAAAGCTAGTTTGATCTCCCCAGCCCCCTTTTCAACGGTGGAGAATCAAGTCTTAGTCCCCCTTTTTAAGAAGTATGCCAGGAGGATCTCCACCATCTAAGAGTCTCGATTATGACTTTTCAGACATCCTCTTAGCTATTAGCAAACAGCTAATGGCTAACTGGTACATAACTCATCCCACGATCAAAGGACTTAACGTTGCCAGCTTTCGCTTCTGCGAATCGCTTAATGTTCATGCTCTCAGCCCCAAAATCCTCAATCTGGAGTTTGCCGTGGGCGAGAGTTTCACCTGTTTTCCAAAATGTAATCCGATGCAGGATGAACCCAGGAGCTTCCGGGTCTCCGAAAGCATAAGATGTTGGGATTATCAGCGCCACAGACCGCTGATAAAAGTCGTAGTCTGGATAGAAATTTTCCTGCTCAAGCAAGTAATATTTGCTCAAAGTATGCAGTCTTAGAGAAACTTTCACCTTCTGGTCATATTCATCCTTGAATTCACCAAATTCAGGACTTATTTCTCCATTTGGTCGTAGTAAATGCGCCCACTCATCTATGTTCCGTAAGTCTTTTAAGTATTCAACCCCGATTTCAATTGGCGCATCAACATAGATGGTGTCAGTATCGATAAAGTAGCGCCCTTTCGCTGCTGCGGTAAGGCCACCTTTGCGTTCCAAAACACCTTTGAGAGAACGACACTCGGAAGTGTGTACCGTGTGAATTCCCTGCATAATCATCTGAGTTTGTCGTTTTGGATCGACAAAACTGAGCCAGTGAAAATAGACTCCTTTTTCATCAGTTCCCGGCTCAATGTAGTCAGCGGGAAAAAGCAGCACAGGGTAAACTTGAAAATATTTCTGATACTCAAATCCGCAGTGCCATTCAATGCCGTAGAATAGCGGATTTTCTAGTTTTTTAACGTGATAGTAGAGATTTTTGTGATAGCCAGATGCTGTTCCCAGCCAGGTATCTTCATCAACTTGCTCTACCATCCGGCTGAAGAGAGTCCACTCGTCCAGATTTTTTAAACTACACAGGTAGTCAAAGGCTATCTCCGGCGAAGTTGCAATATAAGCAGACGTTGCAAACGTATTTCTTTCCACAGTTCACTCCTTCAATTTGTTTGCTGCATAAGCTTGATATGCTTAGCTTTCAGAATTCGCTTTTCAGCCAAAACTTTAGAAGCTTCATAAGTTGTATAACCTTCTTTCTCAGCACTTTCAAAAATCTCTAATAAAGTGCTGTAGATGTTATTTAATTGGCTTAAAGCTTTTTCCTCCTCATATCCAATCATTTCGTTGTAAACGTTGATTAATCCTCCAGCGTTGATTACGTAATCTGGGCAATAGAGGATTCCCTTTGATTCAAGGAGTTTACTGTGTATATGCTCATTTTCAAGCTGGTTATTTGCAGCACCAGCCACAATTAGAGCTTTAAGCTGAGGAATTGTAGAACTATTAAGAATTCCTCCTAATGCACAAGGAGCAAAAACATCAACATCAAGAGAGTAAATTTCGTTGGGTTCAACAACGGTTGCCCCATATAAACGTTTTATCTCTTCTGTCTTCTCTTTACTTACATCGGTGACAAAGAGTTTCACGTCATGTTCATGTAAGCGCTGACAGAGATTCTTGCCTACATTTCCCAGTCCTTGTACTGCAACTTTTAAACCAGCAAGTTCATTTCTTTGCAACCGGAACTCTGTAGCAGCTTTGATTCCTAAAAGAACTCCTATAGATGTTATGGGTGCTGGGCCTCCCGATTTTTCGGAAGTACCGACAACATGATTTGTTTCTTTACTAATTTGACGAACATCTTCAGGGGAAAGATTTACATCTTGCCCGGTAATAAAACGTCCGTTTAGGCTTTCTACAAAACGTCCGTAGGCTCTGAAAAGTTCATCGGTTTTATTTTCCGGATTAGCAATAATTACTGCTTTTCCGCCGCCGACTGGAATGTTTGCACAGGCTGCTTTGTAGGTCATTCCGCGACTAAGACGAAGTGCGTCTCGCAAGGCATCTTCTTCGGTTACATAAGGCCACAGACGTGTTGCACCCATCGCGGAACCTAGCCCGGTGTCATGGATGGCGATAATTGCTTTAAGATTTGATTCTTTGTCATGGCAGAAGAGAACTTGCTCATGACCCATTTCTTTCGTAGTTTCAAACAGTTTCACACAGCTCTCCTGATACGCCTAATTAGGGATTGGGGACTGGGGATTGGGGAGTGGGAGAGAAGGTAGGTTGGGTCTCGCCGCGAAGAAACCTCTCTCTTGAAAAGCTTTGAGCGGAGGAAGGCTCTGATCAAACTTTTCGCTCCCCAACCTCACCCCTACGCGGGGAGGGGCTTGAAGATTCCCTTAGTAAGTTGTTGGGTTTCCACACGGTAAACCCAACCTAAAAATTACTTTTTCCCTAGTTTGGTTAAACTAATGGGAATGAAAGGTGCTTAACCGGGGTTGATACGGCTCCTTGTGCAGCAAGACTCTGATTACGCCCTTTGGATGGTGCAGGTCGATTGGCATCGATAGCGACATCGACAACGAAGGGGACGGTGGATGCGATCGCTTTCTCTAATGCCGCTTGCAGATCAGACTCTTTTTCGACGCGAATCCCTTCAGCTCCCATCCCGCAAGCAATCTGAACGAAATTCGCTGGGGGAATTGCCGCATCTGCACCTTTGAGTCCCAGCAATGTCATCCCTTGATGGCACATATTGTAGCGGGCATCGTTAAGTACAATCCAAACGGCGGGAATTTGGTATTTCACAGCTGTGCTGATTTCGTTGTTCATCAGCATGGCTCCATCTCCGACAATGGCAACAGCTTTGCCATTTCGTGCTTGGGCTGCACCGACAACACCCGCGACAGTATGACCCATCGATCCAACTCCGGTGCTGACTCGGTAACGATTTGATTGGGAAAATCGCAGCAGGTGAGTTGCCCAAGTAAATGAGTTTCCGCACTCTGCCATTACTATTGCATCACTGCCTTCGACGATGGTGCGTTGAATTGCATCCATGAGTATTTCCGGGCGCACTGGGCTGTCTGCGCCGGGAGCGATCGCTTCCCGTTCAGGATTAGGCAGGGACACCGCCTCTGACCCGCTAGGGCGTTCTGGCAATTGCTTCAGCAAGGCTTCTACAAACACGCCTACGTCAGATTGAACGGGCAACGTTTTCACAAATGGATAGGCAACCCCCGGCACTTCCGGGTCAATATCAACATGAATGAATCCCCCAGAGGGAACCAGCGAATTACTCCAGAAAGAAGTAGGTTCGCCGAGTCGCGTTCCCAGTACCAGGGTATGCAAAGGCGGTTGCTCTTGCATATATGTCAGTACGGAAGCATGACCGCCCAAGCCTGTGACACCGACAAACTGAGGATGATCTTCTGGGAAGATGCCCTTACCACGCGGCGAACACATCACAGCCGCCCCGGTTTTTTCGGCAAGTTGGCGAATTGCATCCCCTGCACCCCGCGCCCCGAAGCCAACCCAGATGGCAAACGATCCTTGTGATAGCATCTGTACGCATTTTGCGATCGCTTCGGAACTCGGCGCGAACAGAGAATGAGACAGGTCTAACCGAGGCAAAGATGTATTCACCAAACTTGTCTGCACTCCGGTGGGAATACTCAAATGGGCGACAAAGCCGCCCGGCTGTGACAGTCCCAAAGCAAGTCTGCGAAAAATCTGTGGAAGTTCTTCAGGAGACTCAATAGTTGTTGCATAGTTGAACAACTCGCCTGAACTAAATATCCCGGATTTCGGCAATGTGTATCCGCTGGTTTCTTGGATAGCCCAGCGCCCGCGTTGCGGTGCTGTGGTGCAAGCTGACAGGAGAATCACCTTTGCACCCTCACCACGCGCTGCAAACAGCCCGGTCAGCGCGTTGGTGATTCCTGGCCCGGCTGTGGTGAATACGACAGCTGGACGACCTGTGGCAAAGTACGCTTCAACGGCTGCAAAGGCGGCTCCGCTTTCATGACGAAAGTTAAGCACCTGCATTAGGCTATTAGACAGGGAACCCCAAAGCGATGCCATTGCACCCCCGGCGACACCAAAAGCGTAGCTTACTCCTAATTCTTCCAGCATTGAAGCGATCGCTTCGGTGACACTAAGGGATGCTTCCGAGTGGTTGCTAAGAACAGGCTTGGTATTTGAGTCATCGATGCTTTGATAATTGCGCGTCGGATCGGCTGGCGCGGAATCTACATAGGTGTAGGTATCTGTTGCGAATGCTTTGTAGGACTCAATGCTCATTGGAAAAGTTGGTATATAGTTTTCGGTCGTTTGGTTTCGATTACTTCTAGGAAGTTGAAGCAAGTCCCTGTATGCTTCTTAAAAACTTGAACATCACCCAGCAGCAGCGAGAATATGTAATCTCTAGGAGTGCCTTCTCTTTATGCCTCGACTGCCCGATTAAAATTCTTAAATTAAAGTTAAGCGCTTTAATAGGCTTAAACTACGTTCTTTCTGTTGCGTCAGATTCACTAACCTAATTTTTTCATGAGAACGCAACAAGTTTTCTTTGTTCGTTTTGTGTTTTTTAGTGCTTGCTCACTCTGTTAATTATTAAATTTGAGTTAACAGCACTTTCGTGTTCGGTCTTCCCTGTAAAGAAGCTTACAAAACTTTAAGGGGGGGCTGCAATGAACAATCTATTGATGTATTTGTCAATTCTTTCGATTTTGTTCTTTATATATACGTAAGTATTGCCGCATATCTCGCTGTGATTGGCTCACAGCAAGGCTTAAAGCCCTATGAATTTAATCAGTTTATATTCTATTGACTTGCCTTGTATAGACAAACACACGATGTTTCTTATCTCTACCTTTAGGAGTATTTACAAATATTAATATTAAAAAGAGAATTTTCGTAGAGGAGAGATTAACCCAATCTAAAATCTACCTAGTCTCCACCAAGTAACTGTATCCTGTTTCATTCACCAAAAAAAATGTGTAAAAATAAGGGCTTAACCTGATTAGGAAAAGTCCATAATTTGCTTGGTAAACTAGAAGTGCTTCATTGGTTTTACAAATTTGCACTTTTTGAATATTCAAGCTCTCTTCTTACTTGATGAAACTGGATGTGTTCGCATACGTAAGTGTTGAGTAATAGGGAAAATGGTGAAAAAAATTTTAGTAATTGAGGATAATGCCCCAACGCGAAATTTCTTTGTAGAATGCCTTAAAGCTGGAGGTTTCTACACTATTGATGCTGAAGACGGTAAATTGGGAATTCAAAAGGCACAAAAACAGCTACCCGACCTGATAATTTGCGACATTGTAATGCCGGAAACAAATGGTTACGATGTCCTAGCTACGCTGCGCTCTAACCCCCTGACAGCGATTATTCCTTTCATTTTTGTCAGTTGCAAGGGGGAACGGCCTGACCTCCGCAAAGGCATGGAACTGGGAGCGGATGACTATCTCACTAAACCTTGTATGGGAGAGGAATTGCTGAGCGCGATCGCTACCCGTTTGAAAAAACAAGCTACCTTACTACAGTGGAGTTCATCTGAGAACCAGCGATCAGATTCACCCTCTACTAAAGCTGCAAGCGCGTCTTCTCCGCAGTCAATATTTCCTGAATGTCCCCAAATGATTGAGATATTCAATTTTATTGAGAGTAATTATCATCAACCGATTACGCTCTGTGATGTGGCTCAGGCATTTGGTTACTCTCCGGCTTACCTGACTAGCTTAGTGCGGCAACATACCGGAGAGAGTATATACCGCTGGATTGTCAAGCGTCGGATGGCACAGGCGCTTTTCTTACTCCAAGAAACCGACCAGGCAGTAAATCAAATTGCTGAAGCAGTCGGCTATAAAGACGCAGGCCATTTCAGCCGCCAATTTCGCCAATTTTACGATACAACTCCTCAAGGCTGGAGAAGCACTCATCGCATAAAGCTAGAGACACAACAATATCAAAAGAATTGACCAATGTATCAAAAGATTATTCATTGCAACTTTGCCTTAAATTCTTAAAAGTTAAGAGTAAGGAGTTAGGAGGCGAAGAGTTATAAACTCATAATTCATGACTTTTGTAATCTAGTATTCAATTCGCACACCCCAGGCGAACCTTGAACCAAAGCCAACCCTTTTAATGAGTATTATGTATTCTTTAATTGACCTTGATCTAAAGGGCGTAAACGGCTTACTCCGTTGCTGGCTAGCACAAAATGTCGCCAAAGAAAGTCTCACCTGGCTAGATGAGAAGATAAAGCAGATTGCCGAAGGTAATCAGGAGCGAGTATTCTTTACCTCCTTCAGTGCTGTACCTCGCTATACGGGCAAAAAAAACCTGGAGCTAACACCAGAAGACTTACAAGCAGCTCTTTCAATACAAAGAGGTTGGTTTCCCGGTAATTGGAGCGTAGATCAAGCGGCTCGCACCTTACTGATACTGGCGCTGCCGCAGGATAATGTGGAGAAATATCTGCGATCGCTTGAGCATATCTTCACCACCGCCGACGTGGGAGAGTTAGTCGCTCTCTATCAAAGCTTGCCAATATTACCCTACCCAGAACGGCTTTGCGCCAGAGCTGCCGAGGGAGTACGGAGTAATATGACTTCGGTGTTTAATGCGATCGCATTGCAAAACCCTTATCCCGCCGACTATTTCGACAACAACGCTTGGAACCAAATGGTACTAAAAGCTGTTTTTGTCGGTAGTCCCTTGCATCTCATCGTCGGACTCGACCGTCGTGCTAACCCAAATTTAGCACGAATGTTGGCAGACTATGCTCACGAACGTTGGGCGGCTAAACGTCCAGTAACGCCGGAACTCTGGCGACCAGTCGGGCGGTTTGCGGACACCCGGATAGTAGCGGATTTGGAAAAGGTGCTGAACACTCCTGATGCAGTCCAGCAAGAAGCAGCTGCTTTGGCTTGTTCTCAATGTCCCTTACCCCAAGCTCAAGAACTACTCGCTCGTCACCCAAACTTACAATCATCTATTGAGCAGGGTCGTCTGACTTGGAGCAGTTTTAGCCAAAATAGACTTCTGGCATTCATTCAGCCCTGAACTAAAATACTCTTCCAGAAGCCGCAAAGCGTCTAAGGGGCTTCATAGCTAAAGTCATCGTCACTATTTCTTGGTAAATGTTTCAACCTGTTTTAACGGGTTTAAGTTTTCAGCCGGAAGTTTATTTCCAGGGATACGAATGCAATAAGACACAATCTGAAAAAGTTTTGAGTTAAATCTTTTCTAATAATTCAAAACTCATGTGATGTGTCACTTTCCAAGTCAGAACCCCCTTAACAAGGGGAGAAAAGTTGCGCATAACTCAAAACTCATAACTCTGCGAAATCCATTATTCACGAAGTAACCATGTCTAACAACAGCAGGATGTTCATCGATCCTCACATTCATATGTCCTCCCGCACAAGTTACGATTACCTCGTGATGCGAGAGTATGGCATTGTTGCCGTCATTGAACCTTCCTTCTGGTTGGGACAGCCCCGGACTAACGCCGGGAGTTTTAAGGACTATTACAGCAGCATCGTCGGGTGGGAGCGATTCCGAGCCAGCCAGTTTGGGATCAAACACTACTGCACAATTGGCTTGAACCCGAAAGAAGCTAACAACGAGGCGTTAGCAGAAGAAGTTATGGAACTGTTACCACTTTATGCCTGTAAAGAGGGCGTGGTTGCTATTGGTGAAATTGGCTATGACGATATGACACCAGCTGAGGACAAATATTTTCGTCTACAGCTAGAGTTAGCAAAAGAATTGGATATGGTGGTGTTGATTCACACTCCCCACCGCAACAAGAAAGCAGGTACTAGCCGTAGCATGGATCGCTGTATTGAGCATGGATTAGATCCAGCGCAGGTAATTATAGACCACAACAACGAGGAAACTGTTGAAGAGGTACTAAATAGAGGTTTCTGGGCTGCTTTCACGATTTATCCGCAGACCAAGATGGGGAATGCAAGGATGGTGGAGATCGTGCGCCAGTATGGATGCGATCGCGTAATCGTAGACAGTAGTGCAGATTGGGGAGTCAGCGATCCCCTAGCTGTACCTAAGACAGCCCAGCTAATGCTAGAACGGGGAATCTCAGAAGAGTATGTGCGGGCTGTCTGTTACGAAAATGCCCTAAAAGCTTATAGCCAAAGCGGTCAGATGAAAGAAGCAGACTGGCTAGAACCCTTACCTATTGACCAACGCGAACTTTTCAACGGAAATTCCGTACTGCGCGGACAGTCACCAGTCGTAGAGTCTAACCGCGACTTTGCACTCATTGAGTAATTGGCTCATGGCTAATGGTCAATTCACAATTAGCTATTAGCAAAAAATAGCCTTCTACCTCATAACTCCCGAAAAAAATCTTATAATCACGGAGAATTACAGTGAATGCTGCAAGTTTGAGTTCCCACCGTTTGTGGGCTTATCTACAGCTAATGCGACCTGCAAACATTGTTACTGCTTGGGCAGACATTCTAGTTGGTTTTGCAGCTTCAGGAGCGATCGCATTCCTAAATCAAACGCTAACAGGATCGGCAACACTTGCATGGTTACTTCTAGCTACCACGGGTTTATACGGTGGCGGTGTAGTATTTAATGATGTATTCGACGCTGAACTGGATGCCAAAGAGCGACCAGAAAGACCAATTCCTAGCGATCGCGCATCCCGTCAAGGTGCGATCGCGCTTGGAAGTCTGCTTTTAGTTGTCGGCATAGTTGCAGCCTTGCAAGTATCCTGGTTGAGTGGCGCGATCGCTGCTACCATCGCCTTTGCCGCTCTACTATATGATGCTTTCGGCAAACACCACTCAATTCTTGGCCCCGTCAACATGGGCATTTGTCGCGGCGGCAATTTATTGCTAGGCGTGAGTGCTGTACCAGCAATGTTAGGAGAACGCTGGTTTTTAGCTTTAATTCCTATTACCTACATTGCTGCTGTCACCGCTATTAGCCAAGGTGAAGTACATGGTGGAAAAGCGAGTACGGGAATAACAGCTTTGCTATTTGTTGGCGCAGTCATTGTTAGCATATTAGCGCTGGGGCTTTTGCCAGATTATCAAATTCTTGCCGCATTGCCGTTTATTCTTTTATTCGCTGGGCGTGTGTTACCTGCTTTTGTAAAAGCCGCCCGCGAACCAACTCCAGACCTAATTCGAGTCGCAGTGAAGGCGGGCGTATTGTCGTTAATAGTCTTGGATGCGACAGTTGCAGCTGGTTTCGCAACTTTACCTTATGGTTTGTTGGTTTTGAGCCTGCTACCAATTTCAATGATACTGGCGCAAATATTTGCTGTGACTTGAAGCCTAGCCTCCGCGTTCATGGCTAATGGTAATGACAATTAGCCGCAATTAGTAATGAAAACAATACTTACGAGCGGTTTTATATGATACCAGATAAGCTCAAGCAAACTGACCAATTTCTAATCAAGCTATTACGCGATCGCATATCGATTTTGAGTGAATCAGAAGTTCCAATTGAAGAACAACTATCCTATATTGCTCCCTTTCTTGCCCAGATTGGTGTTCCGGAATCTGTTTGGGAAAATGTAGTAACAAGTTGTCTCGCCGGTACCAGTAACTTTTCATCTATAGATAATGTCAGTCCCCGACAAATTACCATTATTGGCGGGCTTGGCAGAATGGGAAAATTGTTTACACAACAACTCTCAGCAGCGGGCCACAACGTTAGCATTCTTGAACACAATGATTGGGATAATGCAGATAAACTGCTAAGCCAAGCAGACCTAGTTTTAATCAGCGTGCCTATTGACAGGACGATAGATGTAATTAAGCGTACAGCTAAATATCTTTCTCCAACTACAGCACTGGCAGATATTACCAGTATCAAGACTCAGCCAGTACAAGCAATGCTCGATTTCCATGCTGGGCCTGTAATCGGATTACATCCCATGTTTGGGCCAACTGTCAAATCTTTCCTATCCCAAAAAGTTGTAGTTTGTCCAGGGCGAAATCAGGATTCATTTCAATGGTTTCTAGACTTCATAGAAAGTCAGGGTAGCAAGCTGATTGTATGCACTCCCCAAGAACACGACCGCATGATGGTAATTATTCAAGCGACGCGGCATTTCTCCAGGTTTAGCCTCGGTGTTTTTCTAGCAGCAGAAAGAATAGACATAGACCGCAGCTTGTCGATGTCAACCCCAAGTTATCGCTTAGAAATTGACATAGTAAAACGTTTGTTTGCCCAAAGTCCGCCCTTATGTGTGGACATCATGCTGGCAACAGAAGATAGATGTCAAACTATTGAAAGATTGGCGAACACCTACAGCCAATTAGCAAAACTGGTGGCCCAGAAAGACCGCTCCGCCTTAATCCAAGAATTTGAAACAGTTCAAAACTTTTTCGCCGAAGAAATCATCCAACCCACAGAAAAAGAATACACACTTAATGCTCTGGTTAACTGAGGAAAATAGAACCACAACAATCAAAATTCATTTATATAACAATTCTCAGTAATTTATGAACTTCTCCCTTTCCTCCTCTTTTGCTCCTGGGTAGTTCGTTTAAAAAGTAACTTTCAAAACTCAGGATTGGTATATAACTCCCCCTTTCTCCTCCTCTGAGGTTCATTAATCTTCAAAAATAAAACCAGATTGCCATATGCTCATTGAAATTTTTCACGATACCGCCTGCCCTTGGTGCTATATTGGCACAAAACATCTCTTCGATGCCCTTGAAAAATGGCAATACGAAGCGATAAAGATTCAGTGGCATCCCTTCTTGTTAGATGACACAATTCCCCCTCAAGGAGTTGAGTTTCGCGCCTTTATGAAAGCGAGGAAAGGCATGGAACCCGAAGAATTGAAACGCCTATTTGACTACACTAAGCAAAGAGGTGAGGCATCTGGCGTAAAACTAGATTTCAACAAAATATCTTTGGCTGTTAACACAACGCTTTCCCATCAGATGATCGCACTTTCCCCAACAAAAAGTAAAAATGCTGTAGTTGAAGCAATTTACAAAGCTTACTTTGAAGAAGGGTTAAACATCGGAGACATCGAAACCCTTGTTTCCTTGGGCAAAGCTGCTGGCATAGATGCTACACAATTACGCAACCTTTTAAGCAGTGATGCTGCCTTAGATGAGGTTATGGCTGATGCGACATCTGCGCGACGTAGCGGTATCAACAGCGTGCCTTTCTTCATCTTCAATAACAAAATCAACGTCAATGGTTCTCAGTCGGTAGAGGTGTTTCTTCAAACTTTGGAACGCGCTGCACTTCCGGAAACTTTGAAAGTGAATTCTTTGTGGTAAGTACGATTGTTCGCGGTAATTTAAAAACAAAAATATGACAATTGGCATCAAGCAAAAGACTGATTTGAATCTGGAACCGATTCATCAATGTGTCCCCGTTACCTTTCGCTATAACGTTCACTTTACCAAAGGTTTGTTTGAATTGGACAATCCTTTACTTGCACAAGCGATCGCATCCGAAGGAGACGCGGAACCAAAGAAAGTAATAGCAGTAGTAGATGGAGGATTATTGCGGTTTCATCGGGGGCTGTTAGGTAAATTAGCAGCGTATAGCGAGCATTATGGAGACATCCTAACGCTCATGCTTGAGCCGATGATAGTCCTTGGGGGAGAAGCAGCTAAAAACGAACCAATGTTGCTAGAGCAAATTCACAAACTTATTGATTCAGCTGGCTTATGTCGCCATTCGTACATCTTGGCGATTGGGGGAGGAGCCATGCTAGATATGGTAGGATATGCCGCAGGAACTGCTCACAGAGGCATTCGATTAATCCGAATTCCTACAACAGTATTGGCACAAAATGATTCCGGAGTCGGAGTAAAAAACGGAATTAATGCCTTTGGAAAAAAGAACTTTCTCGGTACTTTTGCACCTCCTCATGCTGTCTTGAATGACTTTGATTTTCTGACTACTTTGAACGAGCGAGACTGGCGTTCCGGTGTTGCTGAGGCGGTCAAAGTTGCATTGATTAAAGATAGGAAATTCTTTGAGTTTATCCAGACGCACGCACAAGCGATCGCTTGTCGCGATATGCACATCATGCAACAGCTAATCTATCGCTGCGCCCAGTTACACTTACAACATATTGCCACCAGCGGCGATCCCTTTGAAATGGGTTCATCGCGTCCCCTAGATTTCGGCCACTGGGCGGCTCACAGGCTAGAGCATTTGACAAATTACAGCCTGCGTCATGGCGAAGCAGTAGCGATTGGAATTGCACTAGATAGCACCTATTCTTATCTAGCTGGACTGCTTCCCGCGTCGCACTGGCAGCAGATAATAAATACACTCAAGGTATTGGGTTTTACGCTTTATGTGCCGGAACTAGCTCCAACACAGCCAGGAAATTCCCGATGCTTATTCCGGGGACTAACCGAGTTTCGGGAACATTTGGGCGGTGAATTAACCCTAATGCTGCTGCAAGGAATTGGGCAGGGAATTGAGGTTCACGAAGTGGATATCTCTTTATATATGCAAGCCGTTTCTATCCTGAAACAGCTTGATAAAGCTAAGCAGACAGTAACTTGTAGGTTGGGTTGAGTACCGTTCACCCAACTTACCTTATCAAGTTAGGTGTAATTCGATAGTAGCGAGGAATGGCACTGATTTAGGAGCCTCGAAATAAATTTCGGGTTCAAAGCTTACTTAAGCTCTGAACCCGTTCCAGCGGGTTTTAGCTTTTAGTCTAAACTAAAGTTTAGGGCTTAAGTTCAGTGCCATTCGATACTAGGGAACGTAAGCATGAAAATTGGGAACAGCAGCTTTCACTTAACTTATTGCACAAACATTCATCCAGGCGAAAACTGGAGCGAAGTCTTCGCCAACCTGAAAAAATACGTTCCAAATCTCCAAGCAAGATTGGCACCAGGGAAACCATTCGGTATTGGGTTACGGTTATCAGATATAGCAGCACGGGAAATGCTGGAAGAAGATACTTTAGCTCAATTTCAAATATGGCTGAATCAACAAAATTTATACGTGTTTACCTTAAATGGATTTCCTTACGGGGGATTTCACCGGCAAGTTGTAAAAGACCAAGTTTATGCACCAGATTGGTCAAAGAAGGAACGGTTAGATTATACAATCCGCTTGGCGAAAATTCTGGCAGCCTTATTACCAGAAGAAATTGACGGCGGAATTTCTACATTGCCGTTATCTTATAAACCGTGGTGGGTAGAAGACAAAGTAAGCTGCGATGCAGTCTTCAAAAACAGCAGTTTAAACTTAGCTTTAGCTGCTGCCGAAATGGTACGCATCCGGGAAGAAACAGGGAAACTGCTGCATTTGGATTTGGAACCGGAACCGGATGGATTAATTGAAAATGCTGCCGAAGTAATTGATTTCTTCCAAAATTGGTTATTACCAATCGGAGGAGCGTGGTTAGCAAAACACTTGGATATTTCGCAGGAATTAGCCGAGGCGAAGTTGTTTGAACACCTGCGCGTTTGCTATGACACCTGTCATTTCGCGGTGGAATATGAAGATCCAATATCAGTTTTTAAAAGTTTCAAAGCGGCGGGAATTCAAATTGGCAAGATTCAGCTAAGCGCCGCAATTCAGGTGGCGTTGCCTTCTACTGTTCAGGAACAGAACTTGGTAATTGAACGGTTGCGTCCTTTTGCAGAATCTACCTATCTGCACCAAGTTATAGAGCGGAGTGGTGATGGAACTTTGCATCACTATCCTGACTTAGCAACTGCTTTACCGCACCTCAAGCAATCATCGGCCGAGGAGTGGCGAACTCACTTTCACGTCCCAATTTTTATCCGCGATTATCAAATATTACAGTCTACTCAAGACGATATTGTGACTGTTCTGGATCTGCTGCAAGAAAATACCTGTAAGCACTTGGAGATTGAAACTTACACCTGGGATGTGTTGCCATCCGAGATGAAGATGGATTTATTAACATCTATCCAGAGAGAGTATGAATGGGTGTTGGCAACAGTTGGTAATTGCTAATTTCTATTAGCTTTTGAGCAATAATATCAAAACTGTTTGTAAGAAGCTCGCCTCCAGCCCCTCTCAGTAAACGGGGAGCAAGAAAAGTTTAGTTTTGTTAATTTTAAATGTCCCCAGAGGGAAGCAATAAAAGTTTGTATTTTCTTGGTCTCTGGTTACTGATGAAGGGTCGGGTATAAAGCTCTTTCTCAACGTGATCGCTCAAATTTTAGATAACTAATAATCAACAAAACTAATGCAGAAAACAGTTGTTCTCAATGTCGTAGGATTAACGCCCAGTTTATTAGGAAAACATACACCGTTTTTATCAGAATGGGCGGCACAAGGACAAGTAGTTCCCGTTAAACCAGCATTGCCTGCTGTAACTTGTTCGGTTCAGGCGACTTACTTAACTGGAAAATGGCCTAATGAGCATGGAATTGTTGGTAATGGTTGGTACTTTCGAGATGAATGTGAAGTAAAATTCTGGCGACAGTCTAACAAATTAATTCAGGCTCCGAAAGTGTGGGAAACGGCGCGCTCGTTTGACCCGACCTTCACCTGTGCTAACCTCTTCTGGTGGTACAATATGTACTCTTCAGCAGATATTTCGGTGACACCACGACCGATGTATCCCGCTGACGGCAGGAAAATTCCGGATATTTATACTCAACCTGCCGAGTTGCGATCGCATCTTCAAGATCGTCTCGGTACTTTTCCTTTATTCGAGTTTTGGGGCCCAAAAACGTCTATCCGTTCCAGTCAGTGGATCGCTGAGTCAGCTAAGGTTGTAGAACAGATGTATGCTCCAACATTAACTTTAATTTATATTCCGCACTTAGATTACAACTTGCAGCGGCTGGGTACTGATGAGCAAGCGATCGCAACTGATTTAAAAGAGGTAGACGACGTATGCAAGGACTTAATCCAGTTTTACGAATCTCGCGGATCGCAAGTAATAGTTCTTTCTGAATATGGAATAACACCCGTAAATAAAGCCGTCTCATTAAACCGAATATTGCGGGAAAACGGCTATCTTGCAGTGAGGGAAGAGTTGGGATTAGAGTTACTGGATGCAGGAGCCAGTATTGCTTTCGCCGTCGCAGATCACCAAGTGGCTCACATCTATATAAACGACAAAGATAAAGTTTCACAAGTGCGGAATTTAATCGAGAAAGTGCCAGGGGTGGAATTAGTTTTGGGCGAAAAAGAGAAGGCAAATTACCATCTAAATCATCCTCGTTCTGGTGAATTAGTAGCTATTGCTGCTCCTGATTCTTGGTTCACATACTATTACTGGTTGGACGACACCAAAGCACCAGATTTTGCCCGCAATGTAGATATTCACCGCAAGCCTGGCTACGACCCAGCAGAGTTATTTATCGACCCTTCTATTAAGTTTCCTCAGTTGAAGATAGCTGGAATATTGCTTAAGAAGAAGCTGGGCTTTCGCACTTTGTTAGATGTCATTTCCTTAGATGCTTCGTTAGTGAAAGGTTCTCATGGGCGACTTCCTAATTCTCCTGACGATGCGCCATTAATTATTACTAATAATACCAATCTGCTGCCAGCCACTCTAGAGGCGACAGACATCCACGATATCATCTTATCCCACTTACAAAAGGGTATAGTCCAAAATGGTCGGTAGAGGAAAGGGTATAAATTTGCAGGCATTTCTACCAATAAAAATTTAATCTTTATTGGGGATTAAAACCATGCAAATTTTTGAGAAAATCTTGCACTCGCTGCCATACTTGCTCTAATAAATCGGGAGATTCTGCATCAAACCATTCAATCTGAGGATATGCCTTAAACCAAGTGCGCTGTCGCTTGGCAAATTGGGAAGTGTGCAAAACTGTTAATTGTTTCGCTTCATTCAAAGAAATTTCCCCAGCCAAATATTGCTTTATTTCTCGATATCCCAATGTATTCAGCAGAGGCAAATCAAAACTGTATTTTTGACACAAGGCTTTTACTTCCGCTTCCCAACCAGCCGCTAACATTTGTTCTGTGCGCTGTTCAATGCGGCGAGTGAGATCAGAGCGATCGCAATCTAACCCAATTTGCAAAATGGGATAATCGGGTGGGTTCTCTCCTTGCTGCTCGGAGATGGCACGACCAGTCACATAATATACTTCTAAGGCACGTAACGTCCGCACAGGATCGTTGGGATGAATTTTCTTTGCCGCAGCTGGATCGACTTGTTGCACAAAGGCGTAAAGTTGAGTTTGACTGAGAGAGGAAAGTTGCGATCGCAATTCCTTATGCGGTGGCACCCTGGGAATCTTTAACCCCTTAACCACAGAATTGATGTAAAGTCCAGTACCTCCAACCATTACCAAAGGAGCAGGTATACAAGCAATCAAAGCTTGCGCCTGCTGCTGGTAATCTGCCACAGTTAAGGTTTCTGTGGGATCGCAGATATCAATTAAGTAGTGCGGCACCAACTTTTTATCCGTCTCACTTGGCTTAGCTGTCCCAATATCAAATTCGCGGTACACTTGACGCGAATCAGCACTGAGAATCGCCGAACCCAGCCGCTGCGCCAAAGCCAAACCTAGCCCAGACTTACCCGTTGCCGTCGCACCACAGATTACGATGAGCATCTAACTCCTCGCCTCCTAACTTTACCCGGTTATTCATGGGTATATCCCCTAGACAAATCGCTCTTTATATTGACCTACAGCCGCTTTGAAAGCTTTTATGTTACAATTTTGGAGTGTTTTTCCCTTTTTGGAGTCCCGGTAGGGTTCCAAGCCATTATTGGAGAATCCTTTTCATGACGAGCAGTTACAGTGCCGATCAGATTCAAGTTCTGGAAGGTTTAGAACCAGTCCGGAAACGACCGGGGATGTACATCGGTTCCACTGGACCCCGTGGACTTCACCATCTAGTTTACGAGGTAGTGGACAACTCGGTTGATGAGGCTCTGGCTGGCTACTGCACTCATATTGAGATAGACATCAACGCCGATGGTTCTGTCACAGTTACAGACGACGGGCGAGGCATTCCCACAGATACTCATCCTACCACTGGCAAATCAGCCTTAGAAACGGTGATGACAGTGCTGCACGCCGGAGGTAAGTTTGGTGGTGGCGGCTACAAGGTTTCTGGTGGTTTGCATGGTGTCGGTATTTCAGTAGTGAATGCCTTGTCCGAGTGGGTAGACGTGACCGTTTGGCGGGAGAAGCGGGAGCATACCATGCGCTTTGAGCGCGGTATTCCTGTCACAGAACTGAAAGCCAAGCCAATTAAAGAAGCCAAAACAGGCACCTCAATTAGTTTCAAGCCAGATTCGCAGATTTTTGTGACTACTGGCATTGAGTTTGATTACACCACCTTAGCGAGCCGTCTGCGGGAGCTTGCTTACTTAAATGCGGGTGTCAAAATCACCTTTACTGACAACCGCCTGGAATTGGTTAAGGGTGGAGAGCCCAGAGTAGAAACCTACTGCTACGAGGGAGGTATTAAAGAGTATATCGCCTATATGAATAGCGATAAGCAGGCTCTCCACGAAGAAATTATCTATGTATCCGGCGAACGCAACAATGTGCAGGTAGAGGTGGCGTTGCAGTGGTGCGTTGATGCTTATACAGACACGCTGCTGGGGTTTGCAAATAATATTCGCACAGTTGACGGCGGTACTCACCTGGAAGGGTTGAAGGCGGTGTTGACGCGGACGCTGAATGCGATCGCTCGCAAGCGCAACAAAATCAAAGAAAATGAACCGAACCTCGGCGGAGAGAATGTCCGCGAAGGTTTAACGGGCGTGATCTCCGTCAAAGTTCCCGATCCGGAATTTGAAGGACAAACTAAAACCAAACTCGGTAACACCGAAGTCCGGGGAATCGTTGATTCTTTGGTAGGCGAAGTTCTCACAGAATATTTAGAGTTTCGTCCAAACGTTGGCGATGCGATTCTGGAAAAAGCGATTCAAGCTTTCAAAGCCGCAGAAGCAGCACGTCACGCACGGGAATTAGTGCGCCGCAAATCGGTTTTGGAATCTTCTCCTTTACCGGGTAAATTAGCCGATTGCAGTACGCGAGATCCCTCAGAATCTGAAATTTATATCGTAGAAGGGGACTCAGCCGGAGGAAGTGCCAAACAAGGACGCGACAGACGCAACCAAGCTATCCTCCCATTGCGCGGTAAAATTCTCAACATCGAGAAAACCGACGATGCCAAAATCTACAAAAACACCGAAATCCAGGCGCTGATTACTGCACTGGGGTTGGGTGTCAAGGGTGAGGAGTTCGATGCTTCTCAGCTGCGCTATCACTGCATCGTGATTATGACTGACGCTGACGTAGATGGGGCGCACATTCGGACGCTGTTATTGACGTTCTTCTATCGTTATCAACGGGCGCTGATTGAGCAGGGTTACATCTATATCGCTTGTCCTCCACTATATAAGGTAGAACGGGGACGCAATCATTACTATTGCTATAGCGATCGCGAACTCAACAACCTGGTACAAAACGATTTCCCCGCCAATGCTAATTACACCATCCAGCGATTCAAAGGCTTGGGTGAAATGATGCCGCAACAGTTGTGGGATACTACCATGAACCCGGAAACTCGCACCCTCAAACGGGTAGAAATTGAAGACGCTGCTGAAGCCGATCGCATCTTTACCGTCTTAATGGGCGATCGCGTCGCACCCCGCCGCGAATTCATCGAAACCTACGGTTCTCGCCTTAACCTCGCCGATCTAGATATCTAGATTACCTGAGTTGTAGAGCGCCATCAAATCCTCACCGCCTGTAGCCATCAGGCGGTGAATTTTTCTCTTGTTGCATTAAGATTTACACAGTTGTCGGTTGAACCCGTGCGACACAAGCGTTACCTAACAAATCCTTAAGAAGGTTGGATTTGGTTCCAATCAACCAACCTACACTCGTTTATCCTGTACTAAAACAATATCAAAAAAATAAAATATACTATTTTATGTGCTACTTATAAATATTGACCTCCCAAAAGTAACGAAAAAAACCTTAAAATATTCCCAAAAAATTATTAAGGAATTGCCAAAACATAATGATTTACTTTAACGTTCCAGTTAAGAGCTTGTTTGTTGCATCCAGCGTGCTGATAGCAATTGGCAGCACTCTAGCTATATCGGTAAGTACCCAAGCAACAATTCCCACCATCATTGCTCAAACTAAACCCGCACCACAAACAGACGCTGCTAAACAGCAGCTTTTGGGGCAATGGCAAACTAAAGATCCAGAATCGGGAGATTTGGTTACATTTATTTTTGCACCAGAAGGAAAATTATTTATTTTATTTCCCGCACCCGAAGGCGCACCCGAAAGCCCTCCTGTTGCTTTAGGGATTAAGTATCAAATTAATTCCACCGCGAAACCAGGACAAATTGACCTGGTTTTTACCGAAGAAGAAAGCATTAAAAGCATCTTTGAGTTTACCGATAAAAATCAGTTGCGCGTAGAGTTAGAAGGTCGCAAAGCTGGACAATCTAGACCTACTGCTTTTAGTTCTGAGGCAACAGTTTTCGAGAAGGTTTCTCAGACAACAACATTGCCCGCCAACACTCAAGTAATTGACCTAGAAACTGAAAAGAAAAATGCAGCTGATAATCAACTTCCCAGACCGCAAAGCGAAGCCAAGCTGTATATCGGGATGATGAATAAAGCGCAGCAGGTTTATTATCGAGAACAAGGTAAATTTGCAACAGAATTTGAAGAGACAGGACTGGGAACTGAGCCAGGAAGCGCGTATTATACTTATCGGCTGGCATCACCAGGTAATGAGAAAGAAAGCGTGATGATAACCGCCCAAGCCAAGGATTCTAAACTTCCTAGCTACACAGGGGTTGTGTTCGTCACAAAAAGTAACGGTAAAGCCACTACAATTGCAACTATTTGCGAGACAATTAAACCCTCAACTTCGCCTCCGGCTATGCCCACTGCTCCCAGCAGTGGTTCATCAGAAATAAAATGCCCTGATGGTTCACGTCCCATACAGTAAATGCTTTTGAGGAACTTTCTTCAGGTCGCGCCAGACAGGCTTATAGGCGCATTAGCGATCGCGATCGCATCTTTGATTACAGAAACATTGAGAACTATTTCCCCAAGATGGAATGAATTGTTAAGATGCAGTTAATTTTCAAACCTTGAGTACCATGAGTGACACCGTTCTAGACGTTCGCAACCTGCAAGTTCAATTTGCAACTGACGAAAAGCAAATTTTGGCAGTTGATGGTATTTCCTTCAAACTGGAGTCCGGGCAAACACTGGGAATTGTAGGAGAGTCGGGGTCAGGAAAATCGGTGACTTCCCTTGCAGTTATGGGTCTGGTGCCAAGTCCAGGGAAAATAAAAGGCGGCGAAATTTGGTTTAAATCACAAACGAGTAGCAAAGAAAAAGTTAATCTGCTAAATCTGACACCAGAAGAACTGCGTTCGTATCGGGGTGGTCAGATTTCCATGATTTTTCAGGAACCGATGAGTTCCTTAAACCCAGTTTTTACCTGTGGGTATCAGCTAGTCGAGGCAATCCGTCAGCATCAAGATATTTCAGAAAAAGAGGCAAAAAGACAAGCGATCGCGCACCTGCAAGAAGTTAAGTTACTCCCCAGCGATGAGGAGTTAAGAAAACGCTATTTAGAAGAAAATGAAACGTTAAACGAAGCGGAAGTTAATCGCCACATCAATCAGCAAAAACTGGCAATATTGGATCGCTATCCCCACGAACTCTCCGGCGGTCAATTGCAGCGGATCATGATAGCAATGGCGATTTCCTGTAACCCAGCAATACTAATTGCTGACGAACCGACAACAGCCCTGGATGTCACAGTACAGGCAACAATTCTGGACTTGCTGCGAGAATTGCGCGATGCCCGTGGAATGTCGATGATGTTTATCGCCCACGACTTGGGAGTAATTGCGGAAATTGCCGACACTGTAGCCGTGATGTATCAGGGAAAAATTGTTGAGTACGGAACAGTTGAGCAGATTTTTTCCAATCCCCAACATCCTTATACCAAAGGTTTGTTAGCTTGTCGCCCCAGCCTGAATCGCCGCGTGAAATATCTACCCACCGTCTCTGACTTCATGGAAGTTGTGACTACCCCCAGCGGCGAAATCGAGATTCGGGAAAAAACGGTTAATAGGGAAATAGTTGATAACAACGAACCATTAATAACAACTGCTCAAGGTTCTCCTTTAATCGTTAATAGGAATGACCCATCAACAATAGTAGGTCAAAGTTCATCTTTCATAGTGCGTGATGAACCATTAACAACGAACCCCCAACAATCAATCAGAATGGGTCATGCTTCCTCGTTCATAGTTAATAACGATGCACCACCAACGGAAACCCCACTTTTACAAGTCCGCGACTTGCAAGTAGGTTTTCCAATAAAAGGGATGTTTGGTCAAACCCAACGCTATATGATGGCGGTGAATAATGTCTCTTTTGATGTTTTTCCCGGTGAAACGCTGGGATTGGTAGGAGAATCGGGTTGTGGCAAAAGTACCTTAGCACGTACCTTACTACGCTTGATTGAGCCAATGAGCGGTCAGGTGATATTTGAAAATCAAGACATCACCAAACTCTCTGGAAAGTATCTGCGGCTATTGCGGCGGGAAATGCAAATTATCTTCCAGAACCCATATAGCTCCCTCGATCCACGCATGAAAATCGGAGAAGCTGTGATAGAGCCGCTACGCATTCATGGCTATGCGAAGACAAAAAAAGAATGCCGCGATCGCGCAACCTATCTGTTAGAGCGCGTAGGTTTAAATCCTATCTTGATGAACCGCTACCCTCACGAGTTTTCTGGCGGACAACGCCAGCGGGTGTGCATTGCTCGGGCTTTGGCACTAAATCCCAAGTTCATAATTTGCGACGAATCTGTATCAGCGCTAGATGTATCCGTACAAGCGCAAGTGCTGAATTTGCTTAAAGAATTACAGAGCGAATTTGGGCTAACTTATATTTTCATTTCTCACGACTTGAGCGTGGTGAAATTTATGAGCGATCGCATTATGGTAATGAACAAAGGCAAAATCGAAGAAATTGGTTCATCTGAAAGCCTCTACCTCGAACCGAAACAGGAATACACCCGCCAGTTAATTGCCGCCATTCCCACAGGCAGCTTAGAACAAATTCAGCAGCGTCAGCAACAGCGAACCAAACTATCAGCCGTCAGCGAGAAATAACCCCTCTCCAACCCTCCCCGTTAACAGGGCTACCGTGTATACACAAATGGTTTTAGTTAGCAATTAGAGCTTTCGATCCCCCCTAACCCCCCTTAAACAAGGGGGGGAAATCAGAGTTAAAGTCCCCTTAAAAAGGGGAATCTACAACCCCAAACTCTAGACCCAAAACTTCTGTATACACGGTAGCCGCAAACGGGGGTGGCGTTTTTTCTCCTACGACTTAATCAAATGCTGCTCAAACTTGCGATAGTTAGAAATTAACCTGGCACGCTCAAAAGGCGGGTAAAAAAGCATTGTTCCCAAAGGTAAACCAACTGCCAAAACAGCCAACATCACAAAAGGATTTAACAAGCCTATTTGCAACCCAATTCCTAAACTCATACCTAACGCAGTTGCTAACAGCGAAACTCCCACAGCCAGACTGGTACTGAATCCTCTTTTTAAGCAAATTGCTGCCAAACTTGCAGCTCCCAAACCAGTTATAAACATACCCAAATCTACCGCGCCAAACCCAGCAACAGTCTCAGAAGCCCCTCTAAACTGTTCGCCAAAACCAGTGACAAACAAAGCCACAATTCCAGTCACAAACAAAGCCACAACTGTATCAAGAGCCGCAAACTTAATTTTATTCTTGGCAAGAAGTTTAGATGCAACAGCAGCCGCCGCCGTCGCCGCAACCGCAGCCGCAACCCCAAACACAGCGACAAACAAAGTAACAAACGCCGCCATTACCACACCCATAGAACCACTATCAGCGACAACTCCACTCCAAGCTTCCGCCTCCACCCAAGCCCCTGCTAAAGCAAGTGCAACCAGCGAGGCTATAAAAATATAAGGGAGTTTTTTTGTAGCAATAGGAATCGGTGCGGTCTGAACTTTAACAGTTACAGCGTGAGTTTCTGGCAAAGAATTAGTGTGTAATAAAACCTGTCGCTCATAAGTTTTATTCGCCATCAATCTGCTGGTATTAACCTTGATTTTGCAATTAGATTGATTGCTCTCAAACTTGTCTAAATCAAAAGAAATCCAACTGTGTTCCTCTGGGGTATGCGGTGGGTCGCTTTCGTGTGGTGCAACTTCCCAATTACCCTCAAGTACCGTATCGGGAATCGAGTTAGTTATCGCGATACTTTGAGTTACCCTTTCACCTAATTTTTTTGCCTTGAATTCCAAACCCGATTGACTCAGCTTAACTTCTGGTACACGCATCACGTAAATAGGGTTCAGCGCTTCCAAGGCAGCAGCAGCATTAGAATAGCGGTCTTTTGGTTTAATTTCCACCATCTTTTGCAGCCACTCAATCCACCGCAAGCTAAGTTTAGGAACAAGATGCTTAAAATTGATGCGATAATCTTCATCAATTAACTCACCAATTGCTGTAGATTTTATTCCAGTCAGCAAGCAAATCAGCGTTGCTCCCAAACTGTATAAATCTGAAGCTTCGGTAAGATGGCGATGAAATAATTGCTCTGGCGGCATGAAACCTAAAGTTCCTTTTGCCACGCTACTCATCGTCACTTCACCATCACCAATCCTAGCTAAACCAAAATCCACCAGAAACACATTAATTTTCTCATCGACTAAGATATTTTCTGGTTTAATATCCCGATGGATAACAGTGGGAATGCGATTTTGCAGGTAAACCAGAATTTCTAATAGAGAAACAGCAATCTTTTTAATTTCATCTGGGTCAAAACTGCGTGGTACGGCTAATGATGGTGCCTTTTTATACTCTTGCACCATGCAGAAGCCATTTGGCGTTTGGAAAGAATCGAGGTAACGGGGAATGCTGGGGTGTTTTAGCCCTTGTAGCACTTGAATTTCACGCTGATAATTGTCGTATTCTGACCAACTGGCATCTGTTTGGGCGAATTGAAAATGCTTAATAACTACGGGTTGACGGGTTTTCAGATTTGCAGCCAGATAAGTTACTCGACCTCCGGCGCGGTTTTGTCCCAATTGTCGGACTACCTGATAACCGTGGCTAGACAAGTTTGGGAAGTTACTCATGTGTGTGAGAACGAACGCTCATTTCAACTATTTTATGCAACCGCTACGGGTTGCATCATTCAGCAAACAAGGGACAAATGATCAAAGTTGCCCCTTCTGATCCTAGTTCACAAGTCCCGCAATCGGAATTCCAATTTTTGATGTGATTCACACAAGCAAAGTAGGTAAACTATACCTAGTTGAGAAGTGGCTCATTAGAGGCTTGTAATTATTACACAGCGATCGCGTTTGAAACCCAGTATCTCCAAAGAAGTTAACAATTCTGGCCGTTTGGCAGAACCTATCGACATTATTCAGCTAAAACAGTAATATTCTCCTTCACCACTTTTTGCCCATCTAGGGAGAACACAAAAGTCAAATCACCCGGCTTGTCAACATTTTTATCAAAATCATAAAAACACCCCGTACTCAAACTATTTTCTTCAGCCGTGAGAGTCGATTGAACTCCATAAACCATGCGTCCCGTACTACTAAAAACTTGACATAAACAATCGTATTCTTTATCAATTAATTTAAAGTTGACATAAAAATAAACACGCTTATTATTTTTTGAGATTGAAATATCCTGATTTAATAGTTTATATTTATCATCGAAAGCATGGCTAAACTTTGCCAAATAATCAACTGCTAAAGTCGATTGAACTGTCTTGCTTTCTGGTGCGTTTAATTTAAAGCTTGGTGCCATCATCAAAGCAAAAAACCCCAAACCAACTAAGCTAAGGCTGGAAAGTGCAACAGCCTTAATTTCTAAGTTTCGTCGCCTAGAGCTGCGATTAACATCAATTGGCTTTAATGCTGCTTTGGCTGCGGCTGCATTAGGATAGCGTTCTTTAAAATTGGGTGCCACCATTTTTTGCAACCAGTCAAGAAATTGCTGATTTATCTGAGGCAACAAATGTTTAAAATTAATCTGGTAAGACGCATCGATCAAGTTGCCAATTTTCGCTGATGGAGTGTTAGTAAGTAAACAAATCAATGTTGCACCTAAACTGTACAGATCGGATGCTTCTGTCAGCTGACGATTAAACATTTGTTCTGGTGGCATAAATCCCAAACTGCCTTTAACAACACTACTGACAGCAACTTCGCCGCCACCGATACGAGCAAAGCCAAAATCCACTAGGTAAACCTTAATTTCCTCGTCCATTCCTACTAAGATATTTTCAGGTTTAATATCCCGGTGGATAACGGGAGGCGTTTGATTTTGCAGATAAATTAAAATATCTAATAGTAAGAGGGCAATTTGCTTTATTTCGTCAATTTTCCAGCAACGAGGTGAGGCTAAAGAAGGTGCGGGTTTGTATTCCTGCACCATGCAGAAACCACTGGGAGTTTGGAAGGAATCGAGATACTGCGGGAGGCCAGAAAAGGAGAGGCTTTGCAACACTTGAATTTCTTGCTGATAAGCCTCAAAATCTGCCCAATTTGCCCCTGATTGGGCAAACTGAAATTGTTTAATTACAACCTGTACCTCCTCTTGGTAAGGCGGGGTACTTCTTGCCAGATAGGTGACGCGACCACCAGCACGATTGTGGCCTAGTTCGCTTTCAATTTTGTAACCGTGGGGAGAAAAATCTGGGAACTTGTTCATAATGGTATGAGGGCGATTTTATATAACTATGTTGCTCGAAAAAACTGAAAAAGGGAAGCGATCGCTTTCGACCAACTCCGCCGGAACAAAGCCAAAGCCTTCATCTTCTCTTTACATAGGGGGAAACTTAAAACTGCGCCCCTACTCTACTTTGATTAACCCGACTGGGGGATGAGTATCCGGATATATTTTTTGTACAGTAATAGTAACTTTAAAAAGGATTTTCATCATGCGTCGCGTCTTCAGCACTCTTTCCTTATTAGCACTTCTGCAATATTTTCCCGCAGCTGTGAATGCTCAACAAACACAACCATCAGAACTACCATCTGATCCAGTTGAGCGAGTTATTGCTGCCAAATTGATGAGCAACTATCCAGATGGTAATTTTTATGCTGAACAAATTATCAGCCGTGCCGAACTTGCTTCAATTTTAGTTAAAACCTTTAACCTTGATAAACGCGAAGGTGCCGATAAACCAGGAGTTGTTAAAGTTCAAGATGTCCCGCCTTCACACTGGGCATATAAAGATATCCAGACAGTTTTAAAAACTGGCATTATGAAAGGCTATCGGAAAAATAGGTTTTTCCCAAATCAAAAAATTAATCGTGCCGAAGCCTTTTCTATACTTGCCCAAGCTCACGGTGTATTTCAGTTTAATGACGAAACTGTGCAAACAATTATTGCCCAATATCCAGATGCAGGAACTATACCTGATTGGGCTAAAAAATCAATGGCAACTGCACTTTATGAGCGGTTTATAAACACTGATGAACAAGGCAATATTTACCCTTTAAATCCTATGAGTCGTGGTGATATGGCTTATGCTTTGAGTCAATTTTTAGAACGACAACAGATAACAGCCCCTTTGTTGCCTGAAGATTCGCCTTTCCCTGGTAGTTCGCGAGACCGATAGTTCTTGTACTTTTGTTTCTTCCAAAAAACCCATTTTCTTTCTTGAAAAGAGGTTTTTGCTTTCCGCCAGCAGCAGGTCGCCTGTTAAACTTTATTAAGTCTGTGCGATCGCTCTTTTATGAACGCCACCCCAAACCATCGAGATATGCGGCGAGAATTTGCCAGCCGCGACGAATTGCTCGCCTACCTGGGCGAACAATTCCCCGCCGCCGCCGAACGCGATCGCCATATCAGCACCATTCCCGGAGGACGTAAGTCCGCCGAAGCCGCACTGAGGAAAGTAGACCCCCCCAGTTACGCCAAAACCCGCAACTTCTTCACCGGGACAGTCACCCGCCTTTCACCTTATCTCCGCTACGGCGTCTTGAGCTTGGCAGAAGTGCGGGATGCCATCCTGGGCAAAGTCCAGAACCAAGACGATGCCGAAAAACTCATCAACGAACTCGGCTGGCGCGACTATTGGCAGCGACTCTATGCCAAACTGGGAAACGACATCTGGAAAGACCAGGAGCCATACAAGACAGGCTACACAGCCCAAGATTATGCCGAAAAGTTACCAGAAGATGTTGACAAAGGTAGCACAGGTATGGTCTGTATTGACAGCTTTAGCCGCGATTTGCACTCCTCCGGCTACCTGCACAACCACGGCAGAATGTGGTTAGCAGCATACCTTGTCCACTGGCGGCGCATCCGTTGGCAAACCGGGGCAAAATGGTTTTTGCAACACTTGCTAGATGGCGATCCTGCCAGCAACAATTTATCATGGCAATGGGTTGGCAGCACCTTCAGCCACAAGGCTTATTTCTTCAACCGGGAGAATTTAGAACGCTACACAGAGGGCGTTTATTGTCGTCAATGTCCGCTTTACGGTCATTGCGATTTTGAGGGCAGTTATGAAGAATTAGAGAAGCGACTGTTTCCCAAAGCTGAAGGTAGCGATCGCAGTGGCGGTAGCCGAAGTTTTCAGCGCGGAAAGAAGCGTCGTTAGCACGTTTTGAGTTTTGAATTAATGAAACAGCCGATAATTTGGGTGCATGGAGACTGTTTAAGCCCCGCTAATCCTGCATTGCAAGCATACCCCGAAAGCCCTGCAATATGGGTTTGGGATGATGCTTTGATCGAAGAGTGGCAGCTGAGTCTCAAGCGGATTACTTTTATTTATGAATGTTTGCTAGAACTGCCAGTAACGATTCGACGGGGTGATGTCACTGCTGAAGTTATCGCTTTTGCCAAGGAACACAATGCTGATGGGGTTGTTACAGCAGAAAGTCCTAGCCCGCGATTTGACCACATTTGCGACAAAATTGAGGAATCGCTGGTTATCGAAGTGTTACCTGTTGAGCCATTTGTGAAATACGACGGATATATTGACCTTAAACGCTTTTCTCGCTACTGGCGCGTTGCCGAACGTTATGTTTTTGATTAGCACTGGGAGACTATTGTGAAGAATACAAGTATTAGAAATTTGATAGCGATCGCTCTTTTTTCCTCAACTAGCACTGCGGCTTATTCGCGTCCAGCGCCGAATATACAAACACCGGTGCCAATGCAGCAACAAGTTGGGGAAGTGGTGTCGCATTTAGTGGGAGTAATGGACACTTCCGCACAAGCGCAAGCTAACCCCAAAGCCCCAAATGTGAGAATGACTACCTGCAAAGTCAGCGTAGAAAATACTAAGAAAAATCCCAAGGTAGTTTTTCTCTACCAAGAACAAGCGATGTCTCAGAATCTTGCCAAACCCTATCGGCAGAGATTTCTAAAAATTGCCCCCAGCGCCGATAACCAAAGCGTAGAATCGCAATCATTTAAACCACCAACACCAGAAGCTTTAATTGGTCTATGTAGCAACCCAGAAGCAAAACGTGTTGTCAAATTAAACGATATTGGTGCTGCTAAATGCAGCGTATTTTTAAAACCTGACGGTGAAAATTACATCGGTGAGACACCAGAAGCGGGCTGTCCCAGCGACTACAAAGGCGCAGTGAAAGTAACAAATCGAATTCTGTTGCATTCTACTGGAATGGACACATTAGATCGGGCTTTTGATGCCGCAGGAAATCAAGTTTGGGGGTCAAAAGGTGAACCTTATCAGTTTCGGTGGGTTCAGCCAAGCGCGAGTCGCTGAAGCAGTGCTAAGTAGATGGGTAAAAAACTAACCCCAATCCCCTTCTTTACCTTAGCGCAGGAGGGGGGTAATTTTCCTCGCCTTCGCCTTGTAAGGGAGAGGTTCTATAGCAGTTCTCGATCATGTGCAATACATCTGTAGAGGCATGGCAATGCCATGCCAGAAACCAAGCAGATGTAGCTCAAATTTGAAAAACCCGATAGATTCCACCCAGAAATGTTGAATGCTGATACAAAACTTTACATAGTTAGTTGCACTAAGTCTAAAAAGCCTAAATTAGTCAACAGAACATCATCTCCTCAAACCAATGGACATAACTGATT
>NZ_JACJOY010000001.1:0-16786 GCF_014695815.1 Trichocoleus sp. FACHB-6 | reverse complement strand
AATTACTGGGGTAAGCTTTACTCATAACGCTCTCTCAGTGCTGTGTACTACATATTCGCAGCTTACACTGAGTGAGCTTTTTTGCTATCTAACCGACTTTTAAAACATCCTCTTACCAGATGAGTTTGTAATTCCACAGACCGAATAAGTCCAAGGTAACGGGATCGATCATCAGAGTTGTGCATCTTTTTGACCAATACAACTAGGTTTTAAAAAAGATGTACGCAGATAACACGCCAAAACGATTGCTAATCCCTTCAGGGAAAGAAATTGTTGATACTAGATTGCCAAAACACCCAATACCTGAAGGTGTTAAGGCACCGAAGTATGGACTGATGCAAGAGGTTCTCTACCACTGGCAGAGCGAGGAAGACACCTTTACGGACGAAGCTCGGATTATCGGCATCATGTTTCAACCGCAAATAATCGAGCTAATTCCGATAGGACAGTGGATGTATCTCATTGAGTACGAAGAAAACGGAATAGTAACCCAAACCTTCGCACAAGAAAGCCGAATCTATCGCCGTAAACCTCTTTTCAGCCTCTGGCAGCAAGTCAGATTCTACGAGCGCACTGCTACCGTCATCGGCTTTATTTTTGGCGGCAATCCGCATCATGTTCCTGACATCGGGAATGAATGGGGTTGGGTTTTTTTAATCGAATACGAAGGAGGTTCTGGCGAAAAAATCCAGCAATTTGCCCACGAAGACGAGTTGTATTCCGCGTCTAGGTAATTAAAAGTTTCGCACGACGCGACGACGCGACAAGCATGACAGCGTTACGCGACAGAAATTAAGCGACAACGCGACAAGTTACTAACCAGCGGTCAAAGCCTCAGAAACTAACGCCGCTGGTTACTGGCTCACAGAACCAAAGCAATGGAGCATCTTTTCATGATGACATCAACAAAACAATTAATCGAAGCCGTACAGCGTGCCGAAGTCCTGCACCCCCTCGCCCTGGAAGCTTTTGGCTTGAAGATTGACGCGATCGCTGATGCAGTTGGGGTAGAAGTTGAAACTCTGCGGCAGTATCGAGCTGGCAAAAATTCTCGTCGTCGCCGTCAGCCAGGAAGAAGCACTCAGATGTTGGCAGCGCGCAAGGCGAAAGAGTTAGCAGCTACGTCCACGACACTGAAATATCCGCACTTCCTCGTTCGGTATCTCGCTAACCCATCAGGGACGAGCCGTACAAGTGGTCACACCGAGCAGTGACCGAGCAATAAAGGAATTGAATCATGGGCGCGATCGCGCTCCCCCCTTATTACCAAACAGGAGACAACCTAATGTTACTTGCTCCAGAATGCCTAGAACTACACCCAGTGACGGTAAAACAGGCTTTTGAATGGGATGACACTACCACCGCTTACCACCTTGGCATTACCGAGCGTGCCATGCGTTCTTACCAGTTCCGCCCCACTTCCAAGAGCCGTCGCAATCCTGACAGCGATCGCCTGCAACTCACTTGGGAACGAACGGAGAAATTGTTGAAGCAAGGAGCTGTTCCCAAAAAGCCTGAGCTACTGCCTCCAGAACTTAGGCAGCTTATGGGGCAGCAATAGAAGTAATAGCAAAACGTAAGCGTAGGAATACGACATGACAACGGATGTAATCGAGGTTGTCAACAACTTGGGCTGGGAATACGGCGTGGGGCGAAATAGTGCCATCATTTACGCTCCCAGCCGACAAGAAGCCGACAAGTTCCTCGACCAAGCAATAGAACAACTGGAAAAAGCTGCTACACGCCTGCAAGGAAAAATCAAAATCGCATGGCAGGGGTGCCGTCGCCCTTACACGATTAGCGCGTCAACAGAGCATTAAATGCAAATAGAAGGGAGAAGATATTATGCACCCACGCGACCTACGGGCAAAATACAACCTAAGCATCAGTAAACTAGCGTTCTTCCTGTGCCGCGACCATCGCACAGTCGAGCGTTATTGCAGTTATGCCGATCCGATTGACCTCCCTGAAATGGTGCTGGGATATTGTTGGCTTCTCGATAATTGGTTCAGTCAGCAAGGCAAGGTAGCCCCGCCCCCGTTTTTATTCGACCCGACGTTTTGACGGAGGAAACAATTGAAATGCGTACCCGCATCGATCGATGCGGGTTATTTTTTGGCTTATATCCGGAAGTTACCGAACCTTACCGGATTGCGCTAACCTCCGGTAACTTCCGGTGTCTAACATTCAACACACCCCCAGCCAGGGGGTACGTTCAATGTTAGACACTTAAACTGTCGCTGAACCGTTGAACCGCCACTCTGAACCGCTGAACCAACCAGATGGCGAAGCTTTCGGAGCTTTAGGCAACGGTTCATGAACCAGTTCAGTTCGCGGTTCACGCCCCTGAACTTGACCTGTGAGCAGGTTTAGGGGCGTGAACCTGAACTGTGAACCGAACTAAACGCAATTTATCGAGTGCCAGTTCAAAGCTTTAACGGGCGAGCAAGGTAGGCGATCGCTCAGTATTTGGGCGAATTACCCGATGGTCTGGTGCAAGCGATCGCCACAACTACAGTTCAAGTCCTAGAGATGGGAGGAGGCACCCATAAGGAGTAGGATAGGTTAGCCTCAAGGACGGAAAGATGGAAGCTCCTGCTGTTTCCAAGCGGGGGCTTTTTTTGTTGGCTATTAGCTGATGGGGCGATCGCTAATTTGCGGCTGTTTATAGGGTTATAGAGTCTCTCAAATACTTGACCCTTGCCGAATTAATTCATCTGGTACAGGCACATTGTCACCAGTACCCGTAGGTTGGTCGCGCCAGATTTCTACCAACTCTCTGTATACTTCTAGTGCTTTGCCTGTATCCCGCGCTGAGTCATTGACCGCATAAATTTCCTCGCCTACCCGCAGTACCAAGCTCACGGTTAACACCGCCCTCGCTACTAGGAAAGCCATCACCCCTTCCGGATCGGTCAAAGGCCATTGCTCCCCATACTTGGACTGCGTGACCTTAATACACCTTTGTATAGTAATACAGGAAATTTGGTCGCTAAGGCTGAAAGTTATGAATAATAAAGCTTCTAGCGATCACTTCAACTAAAAACTTTTTAGCTTTGGTAGTCCCATTGTTCCCTACAAACGGGACTGTTAATGCGGTAGAAGCTGAATTCCATCCCCAATCATCGCATCCGTTCAGAAAAGCTGCCAATCAGGAAAGCTGCACATCGCTTTTGTTTATATCTATAAGAATGGCACTAGGATAAGGACGTTCGCACACCATGAGTGGATCGCTGTTCATTGTTGATCGCTCATTGGAGGAGCGCATAGACTATAAAACCATGAACCACGGATTTGTCGTCTTAACTTAGTGCCATTTCACCACTTATAAAGAAACTACAGCGGACTTGCACTGTAGCTCCCCATCTTGTCGTTTCTCCTATGCAGAAAAACCAGCTCGCTGCTGCTTTGTCAGGAAATTTGCAGGTTGTACCCGAAGTGTCTTCTATTGACACTTTGGAAAAGCCTAAAGTCAGTGCCGAACTCCTTACAGAGTTGCATTGCCTTGCTGGTCACCACTATCGCTTGCCGACGTTTGTCATGTTCTATGCAGTTGCAGCTAGTACCGCATTCTTGCTTGCTAAGGCAATCGCAACCCCCTGGTGTTATGTCGCGTGTCTACCACTGTATCTGCTAGCGGCGGCTTCCCTACATGGAATTAGTCTATTTACTCATGAAGGGGTACATGGCGTACTCTCGAATCACCTACAGTGGAACCGGATCTTGAGCATCCTGTGTGCGTTGCCAGTGCTGCAAAACTTCTCAGCCTACAAAGTCCTGCACCTGAAGCATCATAAGCATCTTGGTATAGAAGGCGACCCAGATCACTACAAGAACTATACCCAATGGAATGGGTTGGTTTTTGCCATGCACTGGGGACGGTTACTGATTGGCTATCCGGTGTATATCGTTGCAATTCCGATTCTGGGATTTCGACAGGGAAATGCAGTGGAGCGACTTAGGATTGCGATCGAGGTTGTCCTACTTGGACTTATGGTAATCACAGTGCTACTATCGCCTGTTCCCACAGCCTTCCTGATTCATGGCTGGCTGCTCCCGATGCTGTTGATCAACACGATGGTCAACATTCGCGGCATGAGTCAACATACTCTGCTTGATCGCGAATCGGATTTGATTCGGGGTACGCGCACCATCGTGACAAATCCCGTCACTCGATTCTTCATGTGTAACGAGAACTATCACCTGGAACACCACTTGTATCCAGCAGTGCCTTGGTATAACCTCCCGCGTTTGCATCAGGAACTCAAGGAAGAGCTGGTGTCGCAGGGCGCACCCTACATTCCGTCCTACTTCACCTTCGTGCATGATTTTGTCATCGCCAGTTTTCGTCGGACTACAGTCGGTAGCGTCAAGCTGAAGGCTGAAGTGTAATTGGATGTTTATTTGTCTAGAGCATAAATAAATTTAGGGGCTTCTCGACAATTACTTAAGGTATTTTCAATCCTTACTCGCTACGCTGCTAGCGCATGCAAAGCGATAGCGGTAGCTACGTAGGGATCGTCTGCTATCGCTATCGCTAACATCCTTCATACTTTTTGGTCACCACCGGTATCCGTTGAGAATGGAGCCACCTATGCAAGCACTAGAAGAGAAATCCGTTATAACGACAAAAATTTCAACCACTCCTGAACTGACTTGGGAAGACTTGGCTACAATGCCGACATTGGAAGCCGCCGTGTTGCGGGTAGCAGAAGTTTACGATTTCCATCACCATCCTTACCTGATTTGGATGCAAACCGATTCCACATCCCGCGAAGCCTTTCGTCAGAGCCAACTGCCATTTCGATTTGCGGTGGAGTCGTTTTCGCAGGCACTCGCGGCAGTACTGGCGCGGATACCACTCTTGGAGGCACGGCTACCGTTGGCAGAAAATGTAGCAGAGGAACATGGACATGGCAATCGCCTGCGTTCCCATAAGTATACGTTTGGTCAATATCTGCAATCGTTGGGTGCAACCGCCGCAGAACTGGAAACGCCCTGTATCACCCCGGTTCTAGCCTTTAACCAATCGATTCTGACCTACTGTCTATCCCAACCTGGAGAAGCCGGAGCAGCCTTGTTAGGTATCATTGAGTATCTTTATGTAGACATCAGTGCCGCGATCGCTCGTACCGTAAATCATCGGGGCTGGGTGGCTCCCGGTAGCCAATCTCACTACGCCGTGCATGAAAAACTCGATACCGAACACGCTAGAGATTTGCTGATGCTAGCAGCACCTACCTGGAATGAGTCGCGTTCCCGTACCCAGGTTGTGCAAGGACTCGTTCTCGGCGCACACTATTTTTGGAGCCTGTACCGTGATTTGTAGCCCCTTGTCTGAGATTGCCTTTTCCCAGGCACGGGAAGACCCCAGGATTGAGTTACGGGTCATCGAGCAGTTAAAGGAGCGACAGGGACATCCGTTGCGAGTCTTGCTGGTTGCCTCTGGGGGTTGTACGGCTCTGAGTTTGCTCGCTAGTCCAGCCGTGGCGCAGATTGAAGCGGTTGACCTGAACCTCGCCCAACTTCATTTAGTTGAGTTGCGACGACAAGCCTTGTTGCACTTGCCCCTAGATGAACAACTACGACTTATAGGAGCAGAGCTGAAGGCGAGTGAGACGGAGCGACTGAGGCTCTACGAACGAGTGCGCCTGCAACTTCCAGACACAACACAGGCATTTTGGGACGCACGGCAAGACCAGATCGCTTTTGGTGTGAATCGCGTCGGTCGCTTCGAGCAGCTGTTTCGAGAACTCTCTAGCTATTTTGCCACTTTTGGGTTAGACCCACTTCGCTCTCCTACAACTGTCCTCCAGCATCCCCGATGGCGAGATAGTTTTGAGACGGTATTCGAGCGCAGCAAACTGGCAGGAACATTTGGGGAAGCAGCCGTGAACTATTCGATGGATCGTAGTTTTGGGGAGCATTTCGCCGATGTATTTGCGATCGCCTTACAGCAATTTGTTCCTACTGAAAATTACTTTGTAACTCAGGTATGGGGCGATTGCTATACCAGTGGAATGGATGGCGTGCCTATCTATCTGCAACAACCTGCCCAAACGTCCATTCACACCTTGGGTACTGATCGACTGAGGCTACACCACGGTGCCTTTGCCGAGAAAATGCAGCAATTAGCAGAGTTTAGTAAGTTTGACCTGATCCAGTTTTCTAATATCTCCGACTGGATGCCTTTGTCTGATCTGCATACCATGCTAACGAGTGCAGTACACAGCTTGAAGCCGGGTGGTGCCTTGATTGGACGACGACTTAATGGCGATCATCATCTGGCGTCGGTCATGGCTGACCATCTTCTGGTCGATGACTCACTCAGTACCCAATTGCTGGGATCTGATCGCTCCTTTTTCTACCGGGAAGTTGTAGTTGGGTTTCGCCATGAAATTTCATCGGCTCTCGCCTGAAGAACGCCTGCATTTTCAGCCTGGAATTGTGGCGATCGAGCAAGCTGCTACTTATCCCCTCGGTAATGATTTTTTCCAGTTAGATCATGGGAGCGATTACTTTGCTTTTTTTGATCGCCTCGGTGAAGTGAACTACTACGTGGTTCTAGATGGCGATAGCGCAGATCGCGTTGCAGCAGTCGGAGCAGGTGTGCTGCGCCAGATTCCTTACTATCAGGGTGAGGTCGTTCGTCCTGTTTGGTATCTGTGCGATTTGAAAGTTCATCCCGATTACCAGCACCAACATCTATCCCTGCGACTCTTGCGCTATGCCCTCGATTCGGACATTCTCCGTTGCGATCGAGGCTACACCATCTCCATGAATCCAGGCGTTAGCCAAGCCTCCTTGCAGGAGAATCGCAGCCCCAACCGCCTAGTCCGCATTTTAGAACGGTTCGCTCCAATAAAGTTTCGTTGCACAACCACGTTAGGAATATACAGCCTAAATGCAGAAGATATGCACGTTCTGACACCTCTGCTCGTTGAACATCGAGGCACAATTTCTTATCTGTCACTTCAGGGAGTGAAAGACTTGAGACTTCAGAGTACTAAGCAAATCTTGCCACTGCTGCATATCCAGTGGGGAGCTACGGCGAACAAGGGCATTTCAGAGCCGTTACCGGGATATGTGCATATGTTTTGTGTGCCAAAGAACGACGATTTGGCATTGGCACTTGCCTCTCGAAGTATCCATCCAACGGCAAGCGCCAGCGTAGTTAGTCACGGCATGGATGAGAGCGATTGGCGTTTTATCCTAACCAGTGATATATAAACTACCGTATGACAAGTATTATGACCACTTTTAGGGAAGACCAGTCCTATTCCTCTCTCGCGTTCCTGGCTCATTAACGCTCACGAATGCTGCCATGTACGATGCGACAGGCGTGACAGCCTCACACGACAGGATAACGCGACAGCCCAACAAGTCGTATGACAGATCCACATGACAAGCTAGAACGAGAAAATACTAAAGCATTTGTTGGGGATTGATAAATACCTTGGTGTTGTCAATATTCACTTTTAAGGGAGTAAGAGGAGACAGTAGTGATGAATATTTTTTTCCAACTGATTGATTGAACTGATTATGCGATCGCTTACAGATTCATTGGTGGAAGAAATCAATGCTGCGCTAACAGTAGCTATCGATAATTTTTTCATCATTGCACCCGTTGGCGCTGGAAGCGTTTGGATTGAAGATTGACGCGATCGCTGATGCTGTCGGTGTTGAAGTTGGCACATTGATCCAGTACCGAGCGGGCAGAAATTCTTTGCGTTGTCGTCAGCCAGGTAAAAGGACGCAGATGTTGGCGGCGAACAAGGCGAAAGAATTGGCAAAGGTTGGCAGCCTTATCTACCCACATTACTTAGCTCAATACATTACCCAATAACTTTCCCCGTACAAAGTACACGTACAACGTACATTACCCCGCCCCAACCCGGCGGGTTATTTTTTGGGTATGGACAAGTGTTTAAGGTTAAACACACCAAGCCAGGGAGGTGGATTGAACATTAAACAGTTATGGGCTACACAATCACTCAAGTACATGGGGTGACGAACGACAAGGGGGAGGTTGGATTAAGCAAATGCGCTAGTCGTAAGCTTCTCAACATCAGATCGCGAGTTACCTTTATCCGACACTGCCAAGCACTGGGGTACGAAGGACTGGAGTATTTCTACCCTGAACACCTTAAACAACTACTCGCGATCGCCCTCTTTACTCGTCTTGGTGGCTCTCGCCACAGCAGGGAACAGTTTCTAAAGTACCAACGAGCCAAGTTGCTCGACCGTAAGTTGAGATAACCATTTTTACGATTTCTCCAAAAAGGTAAATATTGACACTAAGGATGCTCAGAAGTACGCTTCGATATGAATTTTTGATTAGCATAAACTACCCATTAATATCTATAAAACTTATTTAGGGCGGTAATTTTGCACTTATCTAAGTGCTTAAGACCTTCCCAGAAATTTAACCTGTGGAATGTGCGATTGGTTGAGTTTAGCCTAATAATCTTGACATCCACATAATTCCAATTTGTCAATACCTATCTTGCAAAGTTTATAGAGCTTCAGCACAACTTTTTTCGGATCATGACCGATAGAAGCCCCCACCCATAAGCCTTCGAGTTAAACCAAAACTCTTAGTAACGATATGTTATCTATCTTTAGACATATTCTTTCGATGAAGATTACTTAAAACCGCTGACATCACGGAGCGGAATGTGCCAGATTGGGTTCAGAGTAAGTTCTATCGCAGCAGAACATAACTGGACATTGGACAATCTGCCCAATGTTTTAAATAATTAATTCAGGGAAAATATGAGAATAGTTAAAAGTGTTTTAGTCAAGATTCAAGTAGTTGCCTTCACTGGGCTTGTAGCTACTTTGATGCTGCCAGCAGCACCGGCTTCTGCACAGTCAAAAATTCCTCAAAGTGAAATGTCTTATTGCGCGGCAAAGCTGACTGGTCAAACACCAGGGTCGCGGATTAATTTGCGTTCCGGCCCTGGCACAAATTATCAGCAGAAAGGCTATGGACTTGTAGGTGATAGCGTTCACATATTAAAGGCTGGTAATACTCCTCAAGATTTAGCATTCGCCAAGGATCGCCAAGGTGCGACATGGTACAAGGTTGGGTTTCCTAAAAGTGGCGCTCGTGGCTGGGTTCGCCAAGACTTCATGACTCCTGAATGTTTTGGCTAACATGAAACCATTCTGCCTTCCCGGAATTGGGAAAGCCTTGGAGACATAAAATAAAAAGCCCCTGTTACTTCCGAGCAGGGGCTTTTTTATTGGTCGTTGGTTATTGGTTGTTAGTTATTAGCTGGTGGGGCGATCGCTACTGACCAACCCTCGTTGCAACTTTCACAACGCCATTTCTGCTTTCGGGTGCCGTCCTTGTTTTTACGGATGCCCTTATTCCGAATTCCCTCAACTTTTCCACATTTTGGGCATCGGCGATTGTCCGTTACTTCACCCGGATCACTTGGTTCGGATTGGGGAGGAGTTGTGGTGGAAATGGCGATCGCTTGGTTCTCAGATGTAATCTGTTCAATCTTGTCTTCCAGATTGCAGACTTTAACCCTTGCTTGGTCTAGACTGCGCTGAATTCCTTCCTTCTCTGCCTTAACATCAACTAACTCCTTCCGAACCTCGATGAGCTTAACCCGCAGTTCCTGATTGCGCTCTTCCAAGTCCTGAATTTTGGCATTCCGTTCAATGACTGCCTGCGTTCCTGTACTTTGCCTGAGTGCTTCATTCTCGCTTCTCAGTCGTTCCACCTCGTCACTTAAGCCGCCCTCCTCAACTTTCCCCGCAGCTCTGCCCTCAACTCAGCTAACTCCTGACGGATGGGCGCGATCGCTTCAGTTACTCTCTCTTCTATACGTGATTCTAGATTGTCTATCTCGGCTGGGAACGCCGATGCAAGCACATCCCCAGCCGCCACATAGTTTTGTACAAAATCGGTAAGCGCGTCTGATGCGGTCTTGCCGTTGCGCCGCGCCTGCGCCTTGAATTCCTCCCAAAGCTCTGGCTCTACCCGAAAAGTTGCGAGTTGGGTCTTGGTGTCGCTCATGTCTATATCCTCTAGCTTGTGTATAGACACTATAGCCTTTATCTAGGCAATCTATACTTTACGAAATCTTTATCTAGACAAATCTAGATTGTATTGACACAACTCGATATATTGTCTATATTAATGTATAGACGGAGGGGAAGCAACCGCTACACGCCAACCCCTAGAACAACCGCCACACAGAGGAAAAGACAATGTTTAACGCCATCAAAGACATCACATTCGGCATCGCCTACGGACTGTATCTGACCGCCCTAGCACCCAAGAGCCAACGCGATGCAGCACTCGCAAAAGCACGCACCCCGCAAACCATGCCCCAGGCAGAGACACCCCAGGTAGAGGAAAAGGCAGAAGAAGTGATTGCCCCTGAACCCATCCACATCGAACAACCCGAACCCCAAGCGGAGGTAGAAGCGCCTGAACCCGCAGCCACCGAACAGCCAAGAGTAGAAATTGACCTCGCTGCCCTTGACTCAACGACGCTCCGAAAACTCTGCACGCAGTACAGCATCGCTTGGAGGGATATCCGGGGGAAGGGGAAGCACCTTAAAAAAGACGCGATGATTTTCCAACTCGAACAAGTAGCCGCCTAGACCACAGCGACCTGGGGGATGTCGAGAAAAGCCCCGCCCAAATCAAAAGGGCGATCGCTTTCTTTGGACGGAGTGCGATCGCCCTAATCACCCAAAACAAAGGTAATTATCCTCATGCTATTTCAATCTGACATCCAAAACCTAGAATCTGAGATCGCCAGCCTTCAGGCAGTCATTGCCGCCCGTCAATCTCGCATCGACCAACTGAATCAAGCCGAAAGTGTTGCAGGCAGTGCCATCCAGACGCTACAGGATGCTGTAGTCAAGGTTTCGGAGCTGGCACCGGACGCGATCGCGCTGCTGAAGTCTGCCGTGTTGGGATTGTTCAGCGACGATGGCGAGGGGGGAGATGAACCCAGCCCAGAACCAGAGCCAACACCCGACCATGACGGCAACGATAACCCAGGCAGCTTTGACGATTTTGGCAGCGATGATGATAGCCCAGCAGATAATACTGAGGACGACATCCCAACAGGTGACAACGACGGCAGCGACATTCCAGCTGGCAGCCTTGTTCAGATTGAGAATCCCGCAACAGGCGAGAAAATCTCCTGGGTTACACCAGCCTCGGCACCTACCGAAATCGACCAACCCAGCCAAGCCTACATCCATAAAGTTAAGGAGCGGTTCCGTTCGACACTGGGCTACAAGCACATCTCAGCCGCAGCGCTAACACCTCACTTTGTAAAAGCTGCGCTCCGCAACCGTACTGAGGAATTCATGAGCGCAGTCAACCTCGAAAGGACGGGCAAACAATTTTGGATCGCGGTCGATTCCTGGTTGCAGGATTTTGAGGCGCATCGCGCTGTGCAGCCCGGTTTTACCTACCAAGAAACTCCCGAATCCAGCCCGTTAACCCCTGAGTTCTTGGTTTACGAGGGTTCGATCTGCATCGGGAAAATCAGGGAATCTCTGACGTTGGGAGGATGGATTCACAAGCATCGCAGTCTCCAGCACCCGTTCAAATGCCGGGAGGATGCCGCCGCAGACTTACTAGCTCGGTATCAAAGGCAGCAGGAGACGTTGCATAAATCACACAACGAGATTTTGACTGCACACGGCTTCTAAGTCTGCATTCCGAGGGGCATGAAGCAAATTCATACCCCTCGGAATGGAAGGATAGCAATCTGTTTGCTACCCCTGCCTATTACCTATTACCTACTGAATCATGAACATCGAACAAGCGCTCAAAACACTGGAACTGGCTACCCCATTCACCTTGCAAGAACTCAAGGCAGCCTACAGATTGGCAGTAAAGCGAACTCACCCTGACCTCGGCGGCTCGAGCGCTGCATTCATCCAAGTGGACGCTGCATACGACTTCTTACAGCAGCGGGCAACTGACGACAAGACCGAGCTGGGTAGCAGTCGTTGGGCAGACTACTACAGAGAATCTCTGCCCAAGTGGGAGAAAGAATTTAGGCAGCAATGGCGGAAGGCTTACAAGCAAAACTTGGGGCTGGCTTATTCAACTGTCATCGAGCGCTTCGCCCGTGCCTACATCCGCCCAAAAAGTGAATGGTTCCTTGGAGCGCTGTTTTCCAAGGCATCGCTACAGGAGAAGGAGAAGTATCGGGCGCACCTACTAGCGATCGCTCCTAATCGCCAGTTCGCTGAGATATGGGCGCTTAAGTATTATCGGCTGGAATTTGGCGAGGACAGCCCGTGGATATTCTACTTGTCTGGCAGTGTAACGAACCCCGATCAACGCTGGTCATAAACGGTTTATGGGCAGTACATTCCGACGGAAGTAGCAGGGCGTTAAACGGATTAACACCCTTCCATTCCGTCGGAACTTTTGCCTCATCTTGGAATGGATTGGTCATAAACAAATTATGACCAGCGGGTATAAAGTCTAGCGATCGCGTTCGTCTCATCGTCACCCAGTCGTCATGGTCTGGGTTCAATTTTCTGCGCCAGTACAACATAACCAAACTAATGTTGTACCAAAATGACCGAAAATTACTACATGGTCAAGGTCGAAAACAATCACATTTCACCCCAGGAGACATTGCCTCAAGACGCGCACGGGAGGCTAATCGAAATGTGGATACACGGGCGCAGTCCTCACACCCAAGAATTATACAGGCGCTACGCCAAGCGGTTTTTAGCTTACCTTAACAAGCCGTTGCACTTGGCGACATTGGCGGATGTCCAAGGCTGGCAAACAACACTAGAAGATATGGCACCCAACAGCCAGCGGACTGCGATCGCCTGCATCAAGTCTTTGCTTACCTTCGCTCATAAACTGGGATTGATGCCCCTTAATGTTGGTCTGCCTGTGCGTCAACCTAAAGCCAAAGATGCAATCAACGAGCGCATCCTCAGTGAACTGCAAGTCCAGTCGATGATTTGCCTGGAAACTGAGCCGCGCAACCGAGCGATTCTGCGGCTGTTGTACAACGGCGGCTTGCGGGTCAGCGAGTTGTGCGCCCTCAAGTGGCGGGATTTAAACGTTCGCGGGGAGTCGGGTCAGGTGACGTTATTCGGGAAAGGTCGCAAGACTCGGACTGTACTGCTGCCGGAGGGGGTATGGAACGAGCTGTCCGAAATGCGCGGCGATGCCAGCGACAATGACGCGGTATTTCCTTCCAGGGAAGGCGATGCCGATGGTCATCACCTCGACCGTTCGCAGGTTTATCGGATTGTGGCAGCATCGGGTAAACGCGCTGGGATTAAAGGTAAGGTTAGCCCGCACTGGTTGCGCCACGCTCACGCTTCGCATTCATTAGATAGGGGCGCGCCGATCCATCTAGTGCAGGCGACGTTGGGACACGAAAGTGTAGCGACTACCAGCCGTTATTTGCACGCTAGACCGAACGATAGTAGTAGTTTGTATTTACCTGGGTAAGAGGTAACTTTCCTTGCATCTTTTTTAACATTCTGGGATATTGAATTGAAAAAACTAATTCAAATAGAAACTTATGGCAACTGAGCAAGAGCTTCAATCTCTTTTTAATACCTTGGATAGCGATCGAGATGGCAAAGTATCGAGTAATGAGCTTTATTTAAGCCCTGGGTTAAATGCAGTCATTTCAGCAGAAACAGGTACTAGCCCCCAGGTACTGCTAGCGACGTATCACGATGAAGAGGGTAATATTACCTTTGAAGACTTGATACAAGCCGTTAAGAAAGCAGGGAATTTAGAATAAGCGCGATCGCCCTTCTAACAGCGATTGAATAGAAACACTCATCCACTTGGATGAGTGTCTTCCCTGGTAAGGGTTTCGTCAATTCTAGAGTAGTTAAAGGCGATTGCTCTTAGCATTCTTAGTTCGCCTTTCGTTGAAGGATAAAAGTTTTGGTTATGTATTCAGCTTTTAGGTCTCCTCTTCAGGACTGAACCACCAATAACAAGAAAAGCAATCCCTATAGAAGGTTCAGGTACTGAAGCCGGAGGAGTGGTAGCAGACAAAGTATATGAAGATGGCGCAGAAGGATTAGCAACTGTCTCTCCAAAAACAAATACTTGCTCCGATATAGGCTGGATATTTTGAGGAACGAACCCCCAGGAATATACGTTTATCTGCTGACCTCCTATGGCTTGTGTTAGTTGAAATACTGCATCGTTTATCCCAGGTTCAACTGGAATAAGGCTTAATGTTAGCTCATTATGATTAGCGACAATAAGTCCTCTGCCTAACCAGCTAGAGTTACTAGGAGTCAATGTAGCTGATACTGAGTCAGCAGTCAGAGTAATATTCCAATCAGTAAAAAAGTCAAAATTTTCTACACCAGGAATTATTACATTCCCCAAAGTGCCATTTGTGGTTATGGTTCCTATAGCACTACCAACGCCTTGGCTAGGGCCGGGGAGTGTATTTGTAAATGAGCGATTAAATTCATATGTAATGTTGGCAGCATCTGCGCCTTTCATTGTCGCTAAAACAAACAACCCACAAGATGTAGCTATTAGCGTTGAGCTGATGAACCCTGAAGTTTTCATGATTTTTTCCTGTAGCTTTACAAGAGTTTGTTTAAGCAAGTAATACTAGGCGATTTTCTTAAAAATTTAACTGCCGCCAATAACTTAAGATATACAGCTTTTTTTTAAAATCTAGCTAGTCAAGCTTTAATCTTTACTCAATCTTCATACTTATTAGACATTACTTTATTTAAACAATATAAATTTGTTTTAGTGATTTATAAACATTTTTTTTGATTTTATGTAAAAGAGGATAACCGGGGTTTATACCTTATTTTTTTGACTTAGGCATCTTACGTGAGTTGTATTTTATAAAGAAATCTGAGGTAGCACATTCACCTTCGTAGTCAATACTTCTATTATTTTTATCTTCAATTCATAGCTGTAGCGATCGCTCAATGGCTAGATGCTAGAGGCGATGCGCTGGACGATACTCCGTTGTTTACCTCTCTGGACTTTGCCAACCCAGGTCATCGGATTGTGGCAGCGGCAGGTAAACGCGCTGGGATTAAAGGCAAGGTCAGCCCGCACTGGTTACGCCATGCTCACGCTTCGCATAGTCTCGACCGAGGCGCTCCAATCCATCTAGTGCAGGCGACATTGGGACATGAATCGGTGGCGACTACTTCCAGATATCTACACGCACGCCCGAATGATAGCAGCAGTTTGTATTTACCGGGGTAGGTTCGCTGTAATGGCGATTACCGGGGGCAACTGTTTAGTTATGAAACATGATATCGATGAACACGAAAACAAAAAAAGGTACGACTCATGCCGGATCAAAGAACTTTGCTCAAACAGAAACCTAGTCTTTATATGCTGTCTTACTTGGGCTTCCAGGTAAATAAGGCTATCGAAAAAGGATATGGAAACGAAATATCCTTTAAGGATGTCTATAAAGGCTTAGAAGAAAGAAAGCTGTTTGAAATATTAGACGAAAAACTCTCTGGAGTTTTAGATATAAGTCCCTTTTGGAAAGGTTCCGAAGCAGCTTTTCCAGGTCTACTCAATCAACGTAATGGAATTCTAAATGTTCTAAGCGATATTGCTTTAGTCGTAGAGGGTAAAGAAGAAAGGAAATTTGGCATAAAGAGTTCGGGTTTATCTTTACTGATGGCTTATATTTTAGAAGCTATTCAGCAAAAATCCTGGATAGATTAAGGTTCAACCCCCCCTTGTCTCATTTGCGATATTGCGTACTAGCAACTTACAAAAAGCATTGCTAGTACGCGATCGCTTGACATTAGAGTTGTAATGTAATGTTCTGGTTTGGGTTGTTGAGACATCGTTGTTGACATAAGGATTGTCTTAGAAAATGCACATTTTCACAGGCTATCACTACCTAAAACAAACAGGTTTTTCACTACCGGGCTTGAAGTACGCCGACCTCCCTCCGCATCTCCGACCACCCGAATCTGTGTCATAGGGGCACTGGCAGCTTCCTGAGATTGAATCGCGAATTGGACTTCCTACTGCTGGTGTCGGCGATGCTTGTTCTGGTATCTGCGTAGGTTCAACTTGGCCTGACGTATCCGCGCAATCGCCAATGTATTCACCCGATACATAGCCAGTCACTGACGAACCGGAAACGTAGAACCACTTCAAGCCAACATACTTTACCGTGACTCGTTCGCCATTTCTCAATACGCCAATTACAGGAGCATCAGCGTTGTTAGACTGTCTGACGTTCAGCTCCGTGCTTTCAGTTTTAACTATCCCGCATTTGTTAACTCGGTCGTTGGGGTCTGGTTCCACTGCAACCAGAGTAGGCGCAGTAGGTTTTGATTCAGGCGTACTAGAAATTTCAGGAGATGGGCTGGCAAGCTCGGATGGACTTTCGATAGGTGCTGGCGAAACTTCAGAAACAACGGGGGGAGATGCAGGGGGCGAACTGGTAGTCTGAGGCGTTTCGGTTTGACCTGCGATCATTCCTATCAAAATTAATCCCGATAATACTGTTGTGCCTATCTTCGCGTTACGACCCCATCGGCTGAGCCAAATTAACGGAATCGCTACTGGCGGGAAAAGTATAACCAGAGGTAGAATAATGCGTTTTTTCTGATACCATTTCCGGGGCTGCTCGTTCGGCATGGGCTGACTTGACCGGGAACTTCAACACTAACAGGAGTTACGCAGTTGAACTGAAGATGCGGTAGAAGGAAGGAATGAATTGTTAGCTTCCATCGTTTCCAGTGCCTCTATGTGAACGTTGAACTGAAGATGCGGTAGAAGGAA